>NZ_SOGH01000007.1:0-279744 GCF_004402305.1 Cryobacterium sp. TMB3-10
TCTGCAAGGCCTGCCACCGCCTCAAACACCAATCCAGCTTCACCACCCGCCAAGGCCCCGGCGGCGCCCTCACCTGGACCACCCCCGCCGGCAAGACCTACACCTCAGCCCCCACCAACACCGACCCCACCACCTACGACCCCGCCAGCTACGTCACCGCCCGCCACGACAGCCGCACACCGAGACTCGGAATCGACGGCCCTCCCCCGTTTTGACCGCCGCCTCTGGCCGGATTCCGGTGCACGCGCTACAACTAGGGCATGAACGAGCCCGTTGATACCCCGGACGCCACCACCCGATGGATGCAGGGGTACCTCAAGGCCTGGTCCTCGAACGATCCCGATCACATCAACGCACTCTTCACCGAAGATGCCGAGTACTACACCGACCCGTTCGGGGAACCACGGCGCGGACGCCCAGCGATTGTCGCTGGGTGGCTGGATCACGCCGACGAGCCCGACAGTTTCACCTTCGAGTGGTCGCCGCTGATGATCACCCCCGAGATGTCCATCATCGACGGCGTCACGCGCTACGCGGCCGGTCCGGTCTACAGCAACCTCTGGGTGATCCGCTTCGCTCCAGACGGCCGGGCCCGGGAGTTCATCGAGTGGTGGATGGACCAGGCCCGGCCGACCGAAGACAGCTGAGGGCCACGCCCGACTGGAGTCGTGACACTGGTGAATCGTCCCGGCACACGCTACAACAGGGGTGACACAGGAACCCGCCGCAGAAAGGACACCGTCATGGGAATCGTCTCCTCAGGCTTTTTCGGCCGCGGCCGCCGCGACGACCCGACTCTCCCACCCGGCCAGCACCTCACCGACGGGTTCCCGGTGCTTTCAGCCGGCCCCACCCCGCGGATCACTCCGGAGGAGTGGGAGTTCACCATCACCACCGAGACCAGCCAGGTGCACCGCTGGAGTTGGACGGAGTTCCTCGCGCTCCAGCAGGATGACGTGAGCCGCGACATCCACTGCGTCACCAGTTGGTCGAAGCTCGGCACCAGCTGGCGCGGCGTCTCGCTCGACACCCTTTTCGAATCGGTCGAGTCCGACTGCGAATTCACCATGGCGCACTCCTACGGCGGTTACACGACCAACGTTCCGCTCGACGACCTGCTCGACGGCAAGGCCTGGATCGCGCACGAGTTCGACGGTGAGGCACTCGAACCGGCCCATGGCGGCCCTGCCCGCCTGCTGGTTCCGCACCTGTACTTCTGGAAAAGCGCCAAGTGGGTGCGCGGACTCGAGATGCTCCGGCAGGACGAACCCGGTTTCTGGGAGAGCAACGGCTACCACATGTACGGCGACCCCTGGCGCGAAGAGCGCTACTGGTGAGAACCGGTTGGAGAGTGGCGGAGGTGATCGGCGTGACCCCGGAGACCCGGACCGCCCGCACCCTGCGTCTGCGCTTGCCCGGCCTGACCGGGCACCGCGCCGGCCAGCACGTCGACGTGCGCCTCACCGCCACAGACGGGTACACCGCCGTGCGCTCCTACTCGGTCGCGTCGGCGTCACCCGGGGACGAATTCGACCTCACGGTGGAGGAGCTGGCCGACGGTGAGGTGTCGCCCTATCTTGTGCACCAGGTTGCCGTGGGCGACCAGCTGGAGGTGCGGGGCCCGGTCGGCGGCTGGTTCGTCTGGGACCCGGCCGATCCCTCGCCCGTGCAACTCATCGCCGGCGGCTCCGGAGTGGTGCCGCTGATGGCCATGCTCCGCGCCCACGCGGCCGCCGACCCCGCCTCCCCCGGCGCCGCCGCCCCGTTCCGCCTGCTCTACTCGGTGCGCGCACCCGATGCCGTCTACTACGGTGCCGAACTCGACGACCTGGCCCGCTCGCCGCTCGCCGATGTCTCCGTCGTGTACACCCGCCAGGCACCGGCCGGCAGTGGCCGGCCACCCCGGCGCCTGGATGCGGCGACCCTGGTGGAGAGCGTGCTACCGGCCGCCGACAACCCCGCCGTGTTCGTCTGCGGCGCCACCGCCTTCGTCGAAAGCGTCGCCGACTGGCTCGTGCAGGCCGGCCATTCCCCCGATCGGATCAAAACCGAACGCTACGGCGGCACCGGGACCAGACCGTGACCGACAACCTCGACGACCTCGACTACCTGGACGGCAACGCCGCCGCCGGTCCGCTCAGCGAGTTCTTCGCCATCGACGTCGTCAGCGCCCGCGGCCGCTGCGCCTCCTGCGGCCGCATCGATGCCCTGGCCACCGCCCGGTTGTACCCCAACTCCCACGGACTGCTGTTGCGCTGCCCAGGCTGCGCCGAGATCCTGATGCGGCTCGTCGACACCGGCGACAGCGTCTGCCTCGACCTGCACGGCCTGAGCTTCATCGAGCTGCGCCGCGGCTGACGGGCTTCCCAGCTAATACCCGCTTCCACCCGCTTAGGCTGAGTTCGGCGGTTCCTCCGCCCTTCGAGCTGGAGTGTGCATGCAGGGATCGGTCATTCTCGACGTCATTCTGGTCGTGCTGCTCGTCGCCAGTCTGGGCGCCGGCTACCGCAGCGGCCTGATCGGCAGCCTGAGCGGCGTGCTGGGCCTCGTCGCCGGCGCCGTCGCGGCGTACTTCGTGGTGCCGCTGGTGCCCACCTGGGTGTCCGCCGCCGAGTGGCGCACTCCGGCCTCCATCGCCGCGGCGCTGCTGCTGGTGATTGCCGGGCTCACCATCGGTGAGTCGATCGGTCTGGCCCTCCGCCGCCGCACCCCGCGCAAGCTGCGCGGCGTCGACAGGCTCTTCGGCGCCGTGATCGGCGTGGCCGCCGCCGCCGCCGTGATGTCGATGGTCGCGTTCAGCGTCGGCGCCCTGGGCATTCCCCCGCTCACCTCCGCCATCGCCTCGTCGGGGGTCGTGCGCACCATCGACTCGGTCACCCCCGATCCAGTGAAGAGCTTCCTCGCACAGCTGCGTTCCACCGTCGTCGACGACGGCCTGCCCCTTATCGCGGATGCCTTCGGCGGCCAGAGCCCGACCCTGCCAGAGGCCCAGCTCGACAGCGCCGCGCTCGACACTGCCGCGGCATCCGTGCTGCGTATCACCGGCAACGCCGTCGCCTGCGGCCAGAGTCAGTCCGGGTCGGGTTTCGTGATCGCCCCCGAACGCGTGATGACCAACGCCCACGTTGTGGCCGGGGTCACCGAAGCCGTCGTGGAGGTGCCGGGAGCCGGTGCCTTGACCGGCGAGATCGTCTACTTCGACCCCGTCGACGACCTCGCGATCATCGCCGTACCCGGTCTGGCCGCCGCACCGCTGACCCTGCAGGGTGACCTGGCCGTCGACAGCGAGGGCGTCAGCCTGGGCTACCCGTTCGGCGGGCCGTTCGACTCCGATCCGGCCAGGGTCATGTCGGTGGGTTCGGTGCTCGTCGCCGACATCTACGGCCAGTCCCCCACCGCCCGGGCCGTGTACACGCTCGCCGCGGACGTGCAGCAGGGCGAGTCGGGCGGGCCGCTGCTCAGCGCCGACGGCCGGGTGGCCGGCGTGATCTTCGCCAAGGCGGCCAATACCGCCAACGTGGGCTACGCCCTGGCTATGTCCGAGGTTGCCCCGGTCGTCGACCAGGCCGACGGCCTCTCCGCTATGGTCAGTTCCGGTACCTGCATCCAGGGCTAGGTCCACCGGAAGCGGGGGTATGGTGACCGCATGACTTTTCGGCCAGAGGACTACCGGGCCCCGCTCGAGCAGGCGGTTCGGTCCGCCGCCGAGTGGTTGGATTCGCTGCCGTCCCGGCCCGTGAAACCGGCGGCGCCGGTCGACCAGCTGGCGGCGGCCTTCGCTCGCGCCCTTCCAGAGGAACCTGCCGATCCCGCCGCGGTGGTGGCCGAGCTGGCCACGCTGGCCGAACCCGGACTGATGGCCATCGGCTCCGGCCGCTTCTTCGGCTGGGTGATGGGCGGCACCCTGCCCGCGGCCCTGTCGGCGGACTGGCTGGTGAGCGCGTGGGACCAGAACGGCGGACTGCGCTATGCGACACCGGCGACCGCGGCGATCGAGGAACGAGCCGGTGCCTGGATTCTCGACCTGCTGCATCTGCCAGCCTCGAGCGCAGTGGGCTTCACCACCGGCGGCACGATGGCTAACTTCGTCGGCTTGGCCGCCGGCCGAGGCGCGGTGCTCCGCGCGGTCGGCTGGGACGTCAACCGGGATGGCCTGACCGGCGCACCACGGGTGAGCGTACTGGCCGGCGCCGAGGTGCACAGTTCGGTGATCCTCGCCCTGCGCTACCTGGGCTTGGGCGAACCGACCCTCGTCGCCGCCGACCCGCAGGGGCGCATCCGTCCCGACGCCCTGGCGGACGCACTGGCGACGGTCACCGGTCCCAGCCTGGTCGTCCTTCAGGCCGGCAATCTGCACTCGGGCAGCTTCGACCGGATGCGCGAGTCGATTCGGTTGGCCCACGATGCCGGGGCCTGGGTGCACGTCGACGGCGCCTTCGGGCTGTGGGCGGCAGCGAGCCCCCGCTGGGCTCCCGCCCTGGCCGGACTGGACACCGCCGATTCGTGGGCGACGGATGCCCATAAGACCCTCAACGTTCCCTACGATTGCGGCATCGCCATCGTCGCCGACCCGGCCGCCGCGCGGTCCGCGTTCGCGGCACACACCAGCTACTTCGTGCGGGACGACGCCGGCACCGCCGACCCGATGGATCTGGTGCCCGAGCTGTCCCGACGCGCGCGCGGCGTTCCGGTGTGGGCGGCGATGCGCTCCCTCGGTCGCAGCGGCACGGTGGCCCTCGTCGAGGGACTCGCCGACAACGCCAGCGCCCTCGCCACAGGGTTGGCGGCGCTGCCCGGTGTCGAGGTGCTCAACGACGTGGTCTTCACCCAGGTGTCGGTCTCGTTCGGCACCGATGACCGCACGGTCCGGGTGACGCAGGCCCTCATCGCGGACGGGGCGGTCTGGATGTCCGGGTCGGTCTGGTCGGGGCGGGCGGTGTTGCGCATCTCGGTCAGCAACTGGTCCACGGATGCCGCCGATGTGGCTGTGGCCGTCGACGCCGTCGCGCGCGCCCTGGCCACGGTCACCACCGCCGACCGGGAGTGACCCCACTCGCCCAGCTGGCAGACTGGATTCATGACTATCACCGCCGCCGCAGACGGCTCGGCCCTTGGCAACCCCGGACCGGCCGGCTGGGCCTGGTACATCGACGACAACAACTGGGCCGCCGGCGGCTGGAAGCACGCCACCAACAATCAAGGCGAGCTCAAGGCCGTCCTCGAACTGTTCCGCGCCACCGCGCATGTGGACGACGACCTGCTCGTGCTCTGCGACAGCCAGTACGTCATCAACGCCATCACCAAGTGGATGCGCGGCTGGAAGGCCAAGGGCTGGCGAAAGGCCGACGGCAAGCCCGTGATGAACCTCGACCTGTTGCAGGAGCTCGACGAGGCCCTGGTGGGCCGCAAGTACCGGTTCGAGTGGGTCAAGGGCCACGCGAACCACCCGCTCAACGAGGCCGCCGACTCCCGCGCCCGTGCCGTCTCCGAGGCGTACCAACGGAATGCCACGATCCCCACCGGGCCGGGCTTCGTGGCCGGCGGGCCGGTGCCGGCTGCCGCGGTTGTGAAGACGGCCCCAGCAACGACCCCGGCTGCGAAGACCGCGCCGGCGAAATTTGCCGCACCACGTGCATCCGCCGACCTCGGCCTGTTCGACTTCGAGGTCGAGCGCCCGCACACCGTGCAGGTCTCGCTGAGCGCAGAGGAACTCGGCCGGCTCAAGCGCCGGGCGAGCGGCCGCGGAGTCAGCCCGGAAGAGCTGCTCCGCGACCTGATCTGACTAGCGCCGCGGCTTGACCTTCGGCTTCGCGGCGTTCTTGTTCGGCAGCAGCGTATTGGCCTCGTCCAGCGACATCCCGTTGGTCTCCGGCACCTTGGTGAGCACGAATAAGAAGGACAGGCCGGCGAACAGGGCGTACATGCCGTAGGTGAGCGGCAGCGACCAGGCCGACATCGGCGGGAACGTCACGGTGATGAGGAAGTTCGCGATCCACTGCGCGGCCGCGGCCAGGCCGAGAGCCTTGGCGCGGATGGTGTTCGGGAAGATCTCCCCGAGCAGCACCCAGACCACCGGTCCCCAGGAGGCACCGAAGGAGATCACGAAGACGTTCGCAGCCACGAGGGCGATCGGTCCCCACGCACCCTGCAGCGCGAGCTCGCCATCGACCATGACCGATTGGCTGAACGCCACGGCCATAGTCGCCAGCGACACCGTCATGCCGATGGAACCGGTCAGCAGGATGGGCCGGCGGCCGACCCGGTCGACCAGCGCGATCGCCACCAGGGTGACCAGAATGTTCGTCACGGACGTCGCGACCGAGATGGCCAGCGAACTGGACTCTTCGAAGCCCACCGCGCTCCAGAGCGTGGTCGAGTAGTAGAAGATCACGTTGATGCCCACGAACTGCTGGAACACCGACAGGATGATGCCCACCCAGACGATGGGCTTGAGACCGAGCATCGGGCCGCGCAGCGACCCGGTGCGCTTGGCGCGGGTGTCGTCCTCGATCGAGGCCTTCATGTCGCGCAGCTCACGGTCCACGTCGCCGTGCGGCCACACCTTGTGCAGCACCTCGCGCGCCTTCTCCTCCTTGTCGTGCAGCACCAGGAAGCGCGGCGATTCGGGCAGCAGCAGCGCGATCACGCCGTACACGACCGCGGGGATGGCCGCGACCAGGAACATCCAGCGCCAGGCCTCCAGCCCCCACCAGAACATCTCGCTGGCGCCGCCGGCCGTCGACGCGAACACGGCGTCGGAGAGCAGGGCGGCGAAAATACCGATGGTGATCGAGAGCTGCTGCAGGGAGCCCAACCGGCCACGCATCTGCCGTGGCGAGATCTCGGCGATGTAGGCGGGGGCGACCACCGAGGCGAGCCCGATACCGATACCCCCGACGACGCGCCAGACGATCAGATCGACCACCCCGAACGCGAGTCCGGAGCCGATCGAGCTGGCGAAGAACACGATCGCGCCCACGAGCATCACCGGGATGCGCCCGAACTTGTCCGCGAACCGTCCGCCGAGGAAGGCGCCGGTGGCCGCGCCGAGCAGGGCACTGGCCACGGCGAACCCGGTAATGGCCTCGGTGAGGCCGAACTGCCCCTGGATGGCCTCGACCGCACCGTTGATCACCGAAGAGTCGAACCCGAAGAGGAACCCTCCGAACGCGCCGGCGATGGCCAGCGCGATGACCTTACGATTTGTCGCTGGTTTGCCATCCCCGCCAGCCGATGTGCCGGCCGGCGTCCGGTCCTTCTTCGGTTCTGTCCTGTTAGTCATCGCCACTTCCCCCGCATTCGCTGGTGTCTTCGCCGTCTGGGCAACCCGAAAATCCTACGCCTGCCTCGCACCAGCGGATGACACACAGCGGGATGCCGCCGTTCCGACGATCACCCGACTAACGCCGCAGCACCGGCTTCGCCTTCGTCGCTGCCTTCGGCTTTGCGGAGTTCTTATTCGGCAACAGAGTGTTTGCCTCGTCCAGCGACATCCCGTTGGTCTCGGGCACCTTCGTGAGCACGAACACGAACGACAGCCCGGCGAACAGGGCGTACACGCCGTAGGTGAGCGGCAGTGACAGCCCTGCCATCGGCGGGAATGTCACGGTGACGAGGAAGTTCGCGACCCACTGGGCGGCGGCAGCCAGGCCGAGGGCCTTAGCACGGATGGTGTTCGGGAAGATCTCCCCGAGCAGAACCCAGACCACCGGTCCCCAGGAGGCACCGAACGACATGACGAAGACGTTCGCCGCGACGAGGGCGATCGGTCCCCAGGCGCCGTGCAGGGCGAGTTCGCCGTCGATCATGACCGACCGGCTGAACGCCATCGCCATGGTGGCCAGCGACACCGTCATGCCGATGGAACCGGCCAGCAGGATGGGGCGGCGGCCGATCCGGTCGACCAGGGCGATCGCCACCAGGGTGACCAGGATGTTCGTCACCGACGTGACCACCGAGATGGTCAGCGAGCTGGACTCCTCGAAGCCCACCGCGCTCCACAGCGTGGTCGAGTAGTAGAAGATCACGTTGATGCCCACGAACTGCTGGAACACCGACAGCAGAATGCCCACCCACACGATGGGCTTGAGGCCGAAGACCGGGCCACGGAGCGAGCCGGTGCGCCTGGCCCGCACATCGTCCTGGATCGAGGCCTTCATCTCGCGCATCTCACGGTCGACATCTCCGTGCGGCAGCACCCGTTCGAGCACCTCGCGGGCCTTGTGCTCCTTGTCGTGCAGCACCAGATAGCGCGGCGACTCGGGTAGCAGCAGAGCGACGACTCCGTAGATGAGGGCCGGTACCGCGCTGACCAGGAACATCCAGCGCCAGGCCTCCAGGCCCCACCAGAACATCTGGCCGGCGCCGCCGGCGGTAGCGGCGAAGATGGCGTCGGAGAGCAATGCGGCGAAGATACCGATGGTGATGGAGAGCTGCTGCAGCGAGCCCAACCGGCCACGCATCTGCCGTGGTGAGATCTCGGCGATGTACGCGGGCGCCACGACCGAAGCGAGCCCGATGCCGATGCCGCCGACGACCCGCCAGAGGATGAGGTCGACGACGCCGAAGGCGAGCCCGGATCCGATAGAGCTGGCGAAGAAGATGATCGCGCCGACGAGCATGACCGGGATACGGCCGAACTTGTCCGCGAAACCGCCGCCGAGGTAGGCGCCCGTCGCAGCTCCGAGCAGGGCGCTGGCGACAGCGAACCCCGTGATGGCTTCGGAGAGGCCGAATTGACCCTGAATGGCCTCGACCGCCCCGTTGATCACGGAGGAGTCGAACCCGAAAAGGAACCCTCCGAACGCCCCGGCGATGGCCAGCGCGATGACCTTACGATTTGTCGCCGGCGTGACCGTCGGTGTCGCTTCTCTCGTCAATTCCGTCGTGGCTTGCATAGAAACTTCCTCGTTTTCGCTGGTCATCGCCGTCTGGGCAATCCGTGAAGACTACGCCTGGCCCGCACTCGGGGGGACCAAGAGATGGAGTCAAACGCCCTAAATGTTGCGGGAGCCGCTATATTCGGTCATCTTTCGCGGGCGCACCGAGCGTGGTAGGTATGGCCCATGACGCGATTCCTCGGGGTGGATCTGGCTTGGGCAGAAGGCACGGCCGCGAAACCGGCCAATGAGAGCGGGCTCGCCTGCATCGACGAGACCGGCCGGGTGATCGAGGCAGGGTGGGCCCGCGGCATCGACGAGGTCGTCGACTGGATCCAGCGGCTAGGCGAGCCGGGCGCAGTCCTCGCCATCGACGCACCGCTCGTGGTGAACAACCCCACCGGAATGCGGGAGTGCGAACGGGAAACCGGGTCTCGCTACGGTCGCTGGCACGTGGCGGCCAACACCTCAAATCAGGCCCTGCCGCGTCTCGGCGGGGTCACCCTGCGCGGCCGGCTGGAGCAGCTCGGCTGGGCCTACACCGATGGCCTTGCCCCCGTCGGTGCACAGATGTGCAGTTTCCTGGAGTGCTACCCCTACACCACCCTGGTTGGCGCGCCGGAGTTCGGCTACGACGACAAACGGCCCCGATACAAGCGGATGGGGTCTGCCCTCCCGGTCCTCGAACGTCGCGCCGAGCGTGCCCTGGTCTGCGACGACCTCATCGAGCGGATGTGGCGACTGCACGCGGCCTCGCCGCCACTGGACCTGGCCACCCACGCGGCATCCGACAGCCTGGTCACCGAGCCGACACCGTTGGCCGATGCCGCCTACAAGCACCGCGAGGATCTCATCGACGCGCTGCTCTGTGCCTGGACGGCGTCGCTCTGGCACCGCTACGGCACCGCACGCAGCCAGGTCCTCGGTGCCGCTGACCCGCTGGTCGTGGACGGTCGCCGGGGCACCATCATCGCGCCGGCCCGCCTTGAGCAGCGTCGCGGCGACGACCGTGTCCGGGCCGCCGCACTCGCTGCCGCCGCGTTCAGCGCACCGGCAGCCAGCGCCCCTTCACACGTTCGGTGACCAGCCAGCTCACCGGGGCGGCGACCCGCCGGGTCTTCGCAACGACGTGGTCGCCGATGGCCAATGCGGCGGTGCCGTCGTCGGCGGTGAAACGCACCGTGGCGCGGGCCGACCCGGCCACCACGGCCAGGTCGGAGGCCTCCACGGTGGTGAGCTCCGCGGCGGCGCCGGCGGCGGCGGGCAGTACGGCCTCCGGTCGCACCCCAGGCTGCCGGGCGCCGATAGACATGATCACGCGGTAGGACGGCATTGCCCCAGAGTACGGGGCCTCACTCAGGCGGCGGCAGCTGCTGCAACGACCAGGTGTTGCCGTCGGGGTCGGAAAAGTACACGAATCGACCCCAGTCCTGCTCGTCCACCTCGCTGGCCTCCACGCCCGCGGCCACCAGCTGGGCCCTCGCGGCATCGGCGTCGGCGACGACCATCTGCACGCCCCGCTGCGAGCCGGGCGGCATATCGGTCATGCCCTCGCCGAGCACGATCGAGCACGCGGATCCCGGCGGGGTCAGTTGCACGAACCGCATGGCCTCGTTGACCCTCTGGTCGTAGTCGGCGTTGAAGCCGACCTGGTCGACGTAGAACGCCTTGGCCCTGTCGACGTCGGTGACCGGGATACTGACGAGTTCGATCTTCATGTCCATGGCGAACCTCCGGTGATGGGCTGAGTGTCACTCGAACGGCGCCAGCCTACGACGGAGCGGGTGCCGCCGCTAGAAGCGGATGTCGCTGCGCGACCGGGTGACCTCGGCCAGCACGTCGGGCAGCACCTGCACCCCGGTGCCCGGGCCGGTCGGCACCCGCAGGTGCCCGTCCTCGAGTACGAACGGGGCGGTGAGGTCCTGGGCGTAGTAGCGGTCAGAGGCCGAGGTGTCCCCCGGCAGCACGAAGTTGGGCAGGCCGGCGAGGGCCACATTGGCGGCCCGGCCGATTCCCGTCTCGAGCATCCCGCCGCACCAGACCGGCACCCCGTGCGCGGCGGCCACGTCGTGGATGCGGCGGGCCTCGAGGTAGCCGCCCACCCGCGACGGCTTGACGTTGATAATGCTGCACGCGCCCAGGCTGATCGCCGCAGCGGCGTCCTGCGCCGACTCGATCGACTCGTCCAAGCACACCGGGGTGCCAATCAGCCGGGCCAGCGCCGCGTGCCCGAGCAGGTCCCGCTCGCCCAGCGGCTGCTCGATCAGGAGCAGGTCGAACGGGTCGAGCCGGGCGAGGTGCCGGGCATCCGTCAGCGTGTATGCGGTGTTCGCATCGACCTGCAGCAGCAGGTCGGGGCCGAACCTCTCGCGCACGGCACGCACCGGGGCGAGGTCCCAGCCCGGTTCGATCTTGAGCTTGATGCGCAGGTAACCCTGGGCGAGGTAGCCGGCCACGGCCTCGAGCAGCTCGTCGACGGTGTCCATGATGCCCACCGAGACGCCGGCCGGCACCGTGTCGTGCACTGCGCCGAGGTAGCCGCCGAAGGATTGGCCGCTCTGGCGCAGCTGGGCGTCGAGGATGGCCGCCTCCAACACGGCCTTGGACATCTGGTGGCCCTTGACCGGGGCGAGGGCGGAGCCCACCCGCTCGGCGGTGAGGTCGTCACCGAGGGCCTGCAGCCGCGGGATGAGGTGGTCGCGGATCACCAGGTCGCTGGCATCGATGAACTCCGAGCTGTACAGCGGCCGCACCTCGGCGGCACACTCCGCCCAGCCCTCGGCGTGGGCGGTCGACACGTGCACCAGGGTGATTTCCCGTTCGGTGATGGTGCCGAACGAGGTGCGGAACGGCCGCACCAGCGGCAGGCTCACCCGGCGCAGCTCGATGTTCTCGATTCTCATGTGCCGGCGCTTTTCATGAACGGAGTCTAGCCACACCGGATTTCGGAGCGCATGCCCAGCCATCCGCACGGGATCGTCGATTAGGGTTCGAAGAATGAGCAGCCTCGTTGATGGATTCGTGAGCAGTTGGCGTTCGCACCTGCTTGTCACCCTCTCGGGCAACGACGAGGGCCGACCGGCTTGGGTCGGCACCATGGAGCTGGGCGACGATGCCGGCTTCTTCGGCCCGGGTTCGGCGTCCTGGGCGGTGCACGGCGGCATGGCCACCATGGTCGCGGGCATCCGGGCGCTGCTCATGCAGACCCTGCACCCTGGCGCGATGGCCGGCGTGCACGACTGGTCCAGGTACCGGGAGGATCCGCTCGGCCGGCTCAGCGGCACCATCCAGTGGCTGGTCACGGTGACGTTCGCCGCCACGGAACAGGCCGAGCGTGAGTCGGGCCGGGTGGGCCGGTTCCACGAACGGGTCGTGGGTAGCTACGTCGACGCGCAGGGTGTTCAGCGGCCATACTCTGCCGGCGACCCCGAGCTGCTGTCCTGGGTGCACGTGGTGTTCACGGATGCCTTCCTGGCCAGCCACAGGCTCTGGGGCGGCCCGATCCCCGGCGGCGCCGACAGATACGTGCGGGAGTGGGCCAAGGCCGGCGAACTCGTCGGCGTGCAGGACCCGCCCCGGACGGACGCCGAGCTCGCTTCGCAACTGCGGGCGTTTTCCGACGCGGGTGTGCTGATGGGCGGCGACCGGGTCGCGGAGGCCGTGCGGTTCATCAGGCACCCGCCGCTCCGGCGCGGCATGCTGCCGTTCTACCGCATCATGTTCGCCGGCGCCGTGGCATCGATCCCGGTCGAATACCGACGGATGCTGGGCCTTCGCCGCAGCCCCCTACCCGTGGTCTGGGCCACCGGCGCTGTGCTCGGCCTGGTGCGGCTGCTGCTCGGCGCGTCCTCCACCTCGGAGGACGCGGCCCGGGCCCGTATCGCCCGCCTCGCCGTGTCCTAGCCGCGCGCCCGGCGGGATTCTCGGAGGAGGGTGCGGGTGATGGCTCCGGCGGTGGCGGCGACCAGGGCCGCCGCGATGGCCAGGACCGGCGCACTCGGCTGCACGATCGACTGGCCGGCGAGGGCCTGGCCGGTCACCAGGGCCAGCACGCCCAGGTAGAGGCCGACCAGGGCGCGCAGAATGCCGCGGCGCGCGAGCGGACGGGCGAGGGCGGGCATCCGTCGGGCGAGGGCTTCGAGCAGCAGGGCCGCCAGCGGCAGCACCTGCAGGGCGTGCATACCCACGAAGTGCGGGATGCGCAGGTCGCCGGCCACGGTGCTCCAGCCCAGCAACGGCAGGCTCGGACCGCCGTCGGCGACTCCGACGGTGTGCGCGCCCACGATGCCCTGGTAGTCGTCGAGCTGGGCCGCGGTGGGTCCGGTCATCAGGAACGCCAGGCCCATGCCAACCAGGGCGATGAGCAGCCCGGAGCGGATCGCGAGGGCCCGGCCCGCGTCGCCGAGGTCGGCGCGGAGCAACAGGATGGCGATGGGCACGGCGGCGACCCAGACCGTGACGATGGATGCCGCCATGACCGACCAGAGGGCAGCGTGGAACCCCGTCGACACGTTGAAGTGGCTGGTCAGGCCGGCCGCGGCCGCTCCCACGATGATCACCATCTCCACGACCAGGAACACGGCCGCGACGGTGCCGGCCCACCAGGCCAGTCGACGAGACCGAGCCTTAGCCGCTGGCAACAGCCCGATCAGCCAGGACAGGGTCACGGCGTAGACGCCCACCGAGATGGCGAACTTGAGCGGCTTGGCCCAGAGGGGCGCCCCGGTGACGGTGCGGGGATCGACAGCGAGGCCCACCAGAGCGCCGGCGGCGACCACGGCCATCGTGAGAGCGAGCCAGAGCAGCGTTCGGTGCCACCTGATGGTGGGCGGGGCGCCGGACGCGGGGCCGGTGAGCAGGGTGCTGCGAAACGCGGTTCTGGTTCCGGTGCGAGTACTGGCCATGATGACGAACTCCTGACGGGATGGGGGGGAACTTACGGGTTGGGCGGTGCTGGATACCGGCGGGCGGAGACGTGCTCCTGCGCCGCTCGGCGGAGGGCGGCAAAGAGGGCATCGCCGAGCACTGTGCCCACGACCACCATCTCCGTCTTGGATTCGCGGTCGGTGCGGGCGTCGATCTCGTCGAGGTCGGCCTCGGCCACGGCGAGCGCCGCGGCCGCGTAGCCGGGCACCCAGCCGCTGAGGTCGGGCTGGCCGAGCTCGGCGAAGGTCTGCAGCACCCGGGCCGCGGCCAGGCGGCCGGGATTGTCCGGCGACACGTGCCATCCGCTCAGCACCGCATCGACCTGGGCCACGGCCTCGGGCGACAGCGCCGCACCGTCGATCTGGGGCGAGACCGTGCGCTGGGCGATGTCGAATGTGTGGGACAGGCCCAGGTCCGAGTCGATGGCATCGATCACCTGGTGGGCGGCGGCGATGCTGAGTCCGCCCACCTCCAGCAGGCCACGGATGACGCGCAGCCGGCGCAGGTGCTCCGGCCCGTACAACGACTGGTTCGGACCCTGCCGCTCCCCCGCCGGCAGCAGGCCCTCCCGCAGGTAGTACTTGATCGTCGCCACCGGGATCCCACTGGTCGTGCTCAGCTGCGCCATCCTCATGCAGATAGTTTAGCTATCGGATAGTGACACTGTCTATACCTGGGAGCTGCGGCGCGATCACAGTTACACCGCGATTACAGTTGCACAGTGTCCCAACGCCCCGCCATCCCCATCCCGCCGACAGTGCGCGCCACCCTACGTCGGCCGAAGGCCCTCAGCGTCGAGGTGCTCGCCGGAGTGGTCACCACCCTGGCGCTGATCCCCGAGGTGATCTCGTTCTCGATCATCGCCGGTGTCGACCCGAAGGTGAGCCTGATCGCCTCGGTGGTTCTGGCCATCTCGATGTCGTTCCTCGGCGGCCGCTCCGCCATGATCACCGCAGCCGCGGGCGCCGTGGCCCTGGTGGTGGCGCCGCTCGTGAAGGACCACGGGGTGGAATACCTGCTGCCCGCGGTGTTGTTGGCCGGGATCGTGCAGATCCTCTTCGGTGTCACGGGCCTGGCCCGGCTGATGCGGTTCATCCCGCGGTCGGTGATGATCGGCTTCGTCAACGCGCTGGGCATCCTGATCTTCGTCGCCCAGGTGCCGCACCTTCTGGATGTTCCGTGGCTGGTCTACCCGCTGTTCGCCCTCACCATCCTCATCGTGCTCGGGCTGCCCCGATTCACCAGGGTGGTGCCCGCCCCGCTGGTGGCCATCGTGGTGGTCACCGCGATCGCCATGACCTGGCACCTGGCCGTGCCCACCGTCGGCGACCAGGGCGACGTGTCCGGCGGCCTGCCCGGCATCACCCCGCTGCTCGTACCGCTGAACCTGGAGACCCTGCAGATCATCTGGCCCACCGCGCTGAGCGTGGCCTTCGTGGGGCTCGTGGAGACCCTGCTCACCGCCAAGCTCGTCGACGACATCACCGACACCCGCTCCCCCAAGGGCCGCGAGGCGTGGGCGCTGGGGATCGCGAACATGCTCGCGGGCCTCTACGGCGGCATCGCCGGCTGCGCGATGATCGGCCAGACCGTCGTGAACGTGAAGCTCGGCCGGGCCCGCACCCGCATCTCCACCTTCGTGGCCGGGGCCTTCCTGCTGTTGCTGGTCACCGCGCTCAGCGGCCTGATGGAGCAGATCCCCATGGTGGCCCTGGCCGCCGTGATGATGGTCGTGGCCATCACCACCGTCAACTGGCACAGTGTGCGTCCGGGCACGCTGCGCCGGATGCCCGTGCCCGAGACCGTCGTGATGCTCACCACGGTCGCCGTGGTCGTGGCCACCCACAACCTGGCCATCGGCATCGGCGCCGGCGTCGTGCTGGCCATGGTGCTGTTCGCGCGGCGGGTGGCGCACGTGGTGCGTGTGGACCGGGTGCTCGCCGACGACGGCCAGTCGGTGCGCTACGCGGTAAGCGGACCGCTGTTCTTCGGCAGCAGCAACGACCTCGTCGAGCAGTTCTCCTACGGGGTCGACCCCGCCGTCATCGAGGTGGACCTGTCCCAAGCGCAGATCTGGGATGCGTCCACCGTCGCGGTGCTCGACTCCGTCGAAACGAAGTACCGCCAGCACGGCGCCACGGTCACCTTCCACGGCCTGGACGAGCGTAGCCGGGCCATGCACGGGCGACTCACCGGGCAGTTGTAGCCCGGCCAGGTTGCCGCCACCCGCTCGTGACATGTGACGTGCGCGGCGGCACGTGTTGTGCGTCGCGGCACACGTTGTGCGCGGCGGCACATGTTCTAGCGCGTGCCGCCGGAACTAAGGTGTGCCGCGGGAGCCAACGCGTGCCGCGAGCCGCCCCTATGCCCCGGCGAAGAACGCGCCGATCGCGGCGGACAGCGAGAACGGGTCGTTCACATGGGCAAGCTCCCGCGCCGAGTGCATCGACAGCAGCGGGATGCCCACGTCCACGGTGCGGATGCCCAGCCGGGTGGCCGTGAGCGGCCCGATCGTGGAGCCGCAGGGCACCGTGTTGTTCGACACGAACTCCTGAAACGGCACGCCGGCAGCGGCACTGCAGCGAGCCCAGAGGGCCGCACCGGCCGCATCCGTCGCGTAGCGCTGGTTACCGTTGATCTTGAGCAGCGGGCCCCGGCCGGCCAACGGCACGTTGGCCGGGTCGTGCCGCTCCGGGTAGTTCGGGTGCACGGAATGGCCGGCGTCGGCCGAGACGCACCAGGAGTCGGCGTAGGCGCGCTTCCGCTCCGACATCGTGGCACCGAGGTCATCGCCGATACGGCTGAGGATGTCGTCGAGCATCGGCCCGCTCGCCCCCGACCTGGACTGCGACCCCAGCTCCTCGTGGTCGAACGCGGCGAGCACGTTGATGGTCTCCTCGCTGCCCGAGGACCGGATCAGCGCCACCAGGCCGGCGTGCACCGAGGAAAGGTTGTCCATCCGGCCCGCGGCGAAGAGCTCGTTGTGCAGGCCGAACCGGGCCGGCGGGTTGGTGTCGGCGGTGAGGATGTCGTAGCCGGCGACGTCCTCAGGCGCCACCCCGGCGAGCGCGGCCAGATGCCCGACCAGGTCGGCCTGGCGGAGGTCACCCACCCCGAACACCGGGTTGAGGTGCCGCTGCCGGTCGAGGCTGAGAGCCTCGTTGGCGGTGCGGTCCAGGTGCACGGCCAGCTGCGGGATGCGCAGGAACGGGCCGGTGCGCACCAGGTGCGCCACCCCGTCGGTGCTGACCAGCCGGCCGGCGAGCTCGAGCTCACGGTCGAGCCAGGAGTTGGCCAGCGGACCGCCGTACACCTCGACGCCGGCCTGCAGCCAGCCGTAGGACCCGGTGGTGGGCTTGGGCTTGAGCTTGAAGCCCGGTGAGTCGGTGTGCGACCCGAGGATCCGGAACGGAGTGGTCGGCGTGGCCCCGGCCGGTTGCACCCACGCGACGATGGCGCCGTCCCGCACGACGTAGAAGCGGCCGGCGCTCGTGCCGGCCGTCCAGTCATCCGCCTCGTCGCGGCGCTCGAATCCGGCGTCGTCGAGCCGCCGGGCGGCCTCGGCTGCCGCGTGGTACGACGACGGCGACGCGGTGATGAAGCTGGCGAAGTCGTCGATGTATGCCGAGAGTGAAGTCATGACTCCATCCAACCACCCGCACCTCGACAAGCGCGGCCAGCGGTGCGACTCTCGGGACCAGACGAGGAGGCCACCGTGACCGAGACCGAGGACGAGAACGACAACCCGGTCGACCCGTGGCTGCTGCGCTTCGACGGGTTCGACCCGGAGGCGGAGGGCTACCGCGAGGCGCTGTGCACCCTCGGAAACGGCTACTGGGGCACCCGCGGCGCCGCTCCGGAGGCGCGCACGGATGCCGTGCACTACCCGGGCACCTACCTCGCCGGGGTCTACAACCCGTTGAGCACCGAGGTACACGTGGGCGAAGCCATCGGCGAGACCGTGGCCGCCGGCGAGCCCGGTATCCGCACCCCGTTCGAGCCCTCGCCCGGCGCGCCGACGGCGGGGGTTCCCGGTGAGCACGTGCGCGACGACGAACACCTGGTGAACGCCCCCAACTGGCTCTCCCTCTGGTTCCGCACCGGCGGCGGCAGCAGCAGTGTGGGCGACTTCACCGCCCCCGACACCGGCTGGTTCCATCCGGAGACCGCGGACCTGCTCGACTACAACCAGGAACTCGACCTGCGCCGTGGTCTGCTCACCCGGCTGATGCGGTTCCGTGACGCGCGCGGCCGTGTCACCCGGGTGCAGAGCCGGCGGTTCGTGTCCCAGGCGTCGCCTCACGTTGCGGTGCTCGAGACCACCTTCGTCGCCGAGGACTGGTCGGGGCCGCTGACCGTGCGTTCGGCCATCGATGGCCGGGTGGCCAACCGCAACGTGGCCACCGACAGACTGCTCGCCCACCTGCACCTGATGCCTCGCACCACGCGGGAGCTGAGGGGGGACGCGGTGCTGCTCGAGGTGGAGACCACCCGGTCGGGCATCCACATCGCCATGGCCGCCCGCACCCGCGCCTATTCCGGCGACACCCTGCTCGAACCCGAGAGACGATTTCTCACCGACTCCAGCCGCTGGGTCGCCCACGAGTTCGACCTCACCCTCGAGAGGGGCGTCCCCCTCCGGGTTGAGAAGGTCGTCGTCGTGAGCACCTCCAGGGACCGTGCGATCCTCTCCCCCTCGATGGCGGTGGCCACCTGGCTCGGCCGGCTTCCGGAGACCGCCGAGCTCCTCGCCGCGCACGAGCGGGAATGGGAGATTCTCTGGGACGAATTCGCGGTGCACCTGCACGATGGTTCGCGGCAGTCGCTCGCGCTCAACGTCAACACCTTCCACGTTCTGCAAACCGTGGCCGCTGTGGATGCCGACCTCGACGCCGGTGTGCCCGCCCGCGGACTGCACGGTGAGGGGTACCGCGGCCACGTCTTCTGGGATGAGATGTTCGTCTACCCGGTGCTCACCCTGCGCCGGCCCGACCTCAGCCGCATCCTGCTGGGCTACCGGTACCGTCGGTTGGGCGAAGCCAGGGCCGCCGCGACTGCCGCCGGCCACGAGGGCGCCAGGTTTCCCTGGCAGAGCGGCATCGATGGCCGCGAGGTCACCCCCACCGAGCTCTTCAACCCGCGCACCAACCGGTGGATGCCGGACCACTCGGGCCTGCAGCACCACGTGGGCCTGGCGATCGCCTACAGCGTGTGGGGCTACTACCAGGCCACCGGAGATGTCGAGTACCTGATCGAGCAGGGCGCCGAGCTGCTGCTGGAGATCGCCAGGTTCTTCGCGTCCCTCACCGACTACGACGACGTGTTCGACAGGTTCGACATCGGCGGGACGATGGGGCCCGACGAGTTCCACGACGGGCTCCCCGGCCACCCCGGCGGGGGTGTGCGCACCAACGCGTACACCAATGTGATGGTCGCCTGGCTGATGCGTCGCGCCGTCGACACCGTCGCCGTGCTCGAGGGCCGGGCCTGCCGGCCGTTGTGGAACCGGCTGCGGCTCGGGCCCGACGAGGTGGACACCTGGGAAAGGATCGGCCGGCGCCTGCGGCTGGCCTTCCATGCCGACGGGGTGATCAGCCAATTCGACGGGTACGAGGCCCTGCCCGAGCTGGACTGGGCGCACTACCGGGACACCTACGGCAGCACTGACCGTTCGTTGGGCCGCCTGGACCTGATCCTCAATGCCGAGGGTGACAGCAGCAACAACTACAGGGTCGCCAAGCAGGCCGACGTACTGATGCTGCTCTACCTGTTCTCGGCCGAGGAGCTGCGCGACCTGGTCGAGGAGCTGGGCTACTCGCTCTCCCCCGACCAGATCCGGCGCACGGTCGAGTTCTATCGCACCAGGTCGACGCACGGCTCGACGCTGAGCAATGTGGTGCATTCCTGGGTGGATGCCCGCGCCGACCGCGAACGCTCCTGGGACTCGCTCTGCCGGGCGCTGACCAGCGACCTCGACAACGGCCGGGGCGGCACCACCCACGAGGGCATCCACCTGGGCGCGATGGCGGGGTCCGTCGACATGGTCGTGCGCTGCTACACCGGCCTGGAGATCCGCGACGACATGCTCTGGCTGCACCCCGTGCTGCCGGCCCGGCTCGAGAAGATCGCCTTCAGCATCAACTACCGAGACCAATCGGTGCACGTCGAGGTCACGCCGACCACCCTCAGGCTTCAGCTGCCCAGCGGCGGGGCCACGCCCATCCGGGTGCGCGTCGAGGGGCGGGAGGCGCAGCTGTATCCGGGGCAGACCCACGATTTTGTACTCGGCACGGCGTGAAGCGTGTCAGGGGGTCCCGTTAGCCTGAGGGAATGGCCAGAAACGTCGCAACCAGCACCACCGTCTCCCTGCCCGACCTGCTCGATTTTGTGCGGCCGCGGCACCGGATGCTGCTCGCCACCACCCGCAGCGACGGCCGGCCGCAGATGTCGCCGGTCTCCGGCGGCGTCGACGATGCGGGCCGCCTGGTGATCTCCTCCTACCCGTCGCGGGCAAAGACCCGAAACGCCGAACGCGACCCGCAGACGTCAGTGCTCGTGCTCTCGGACGAGTGGGACGGCGCCTGGGTGCAGGTCGACGGCACCGCCGAGATCCTGCACATGCCGGCCGCCGGCGACGGACTGGTCGATTACTACCGCTGCATCGCCGGCGAACACCCGAACTGGGTGGAGTACCGCCGGGCCATGGCCCTGCAGGACAAGTCCTTGATCCGGATCACGCCCACCCGGTGGAGCCCAATCGCGACCGGCGGGTTCCCCGCCGATGTGGCCGCCAGGCTCGACGCGCTGTGACGCCGAATACCCGCGAGGCCGCCCTCGAGATCCTGCGCACCCTGGTGGGCCGGCCCGACGCCGACTTCCACGAGGGCCAGTATGAGGCCATCGAAACCCTCGTCGACCAGCGCCGCCGGGCCCTCGTGGTGCAGCGCACCGGCTGGGGCAAGTCGGCGGTCTACTTCGTCGCGACCCTGCTGCTGCGCCGCCAGGGTGCCGGCCCCACCATCCTGGTGTCCCCGCTGCTGGCCCTGATGCGTGACCAGGTGGCCGCCGCTGCCCGCGCCGGCGTGCGGGCCGTGTCGATCAACTCTGCCAACGCCCACGAGTGGACCGACGTGCTCGCTGCGCTCCGCGCGGACGAGGTCGACGTTCTGCTGGTCTCCCCCGAACGCCTGAACAACCCGTCCTTCCGCGACGAGCAGCTGCCCGCGCTGCTCGAGCGGGTGGGGCTGCTCGTGGTCGACGAGGCGCACTGCATCTCGGACTGGGGCCACGACTTCCGGCCGGACTACCGGCGCCTGCGGGACCTGATCGCGGCGATGCCGGCCGGGGTGCCGGTGCTGGCCACCACGGCCACGGCCAACAGCCGGGTGGTGACGGATGTGGCGGAGCAGGTAGCGGTCGGGGGCAGTGACGTCGTCACCATCCGCGGCCCCCTCGCCCGCGCGTCACTGCGCCTGGGCGTGTTGCGCCTGCCGGACTCCCGCGCCCGGTTGGCCTGGCTGCTCAGCCACCTCGCCGAGTTGCCCGGCAGTGGCATCATCTACACCCTCACGGTCTCGGCCGCAGAGGACACCGCCCGGCTGCTGCGGGATGCCGGCCACGCCGTCCGTGCGTACACCGGCCAGACCGACACCACCGAACGCGAGGAGTCCGAGGGGCTGCTCAAGGCCAACCAGGTGAAGGCCCTCGTGGCCACCAGCGCCTTGGGCATGGGCTTCGACAAGCCCGACCTGGGCTTTGTGCTGCATCTCGGCGCCCCCAGCAGCCCGGTCGCCTACTACCAGCAGGTCGGCCGTGCCGGCCGTGCCACCGAGAATGCCGACGTGTTGCTGCTGCCGGGTGTCGAAGACGAGGCCATCTGGCAGTACTTCGCCACCTCGTCGATGCCCAGCCAGCACAAGGCCGAGGCCGTGCTGCAGGCGCTACACGCCAACGGTGGCGCCCCGCTGTCCACGCCCGCCCTGGAGTCCCGGGTCGACCTCCGGCGTTCCCCGCTGGAACTGCTGCTCAAGGTGCTCGACGTCGACGGCGCCGTGCGCCGGGTGACCGGCGGCTGGCTGGCCACCGGACAGCCCTGGGTCTACGACAGCGATCGCTACGAGCGCATCGGCGCGGCAAGGGTGGCCGAGCAGAACGCCATGCTCGACTACGAACGCATCGCCGGCTGCCGGATGGAGTTCCTCCAGCGCGCTCTCGACGACGACACCGCCGTGCCCTGCGGCCGCTGCGACAACTGCACGGCCCCCTGGTACCCCACCGACGTTCAGGCCGATGCGGCGAGCACCGCGGCCTCGGCCCTGGACCGGGTGGGCGTGGCCCTGGAACCCCGCGCCCAATGGCCCACCGGCGCCGACAGGCTCGGCGTGAGCGCCAAGGGCCGCATCGACGCCGGCGACAGGGTGCTGCCCGGTCGCGCTCTGGCCCGACTCACCGACCTGGGCTGGGGCAACACCCTGCGCGATACTTTCGCGCCCAACACCCCGGATGCGCCCGCCTCGCCGGCGCTGCTGGCCGCCTGCGTGCGGGTGCTCGCCGAGTGGGGCTGGGCCGAACGGCCCGTGGGGGTGGTGGCCATGCCGTCCCGCCGGCATCCGCTACTGGTGGCTTCGGTGGCCGCCGAACTCAGCCGGGTGGGGCGGCTGCCGCAACTGGGCACGCTGAGCCTGGTGGGCGCAGGGCCCACCGGCGAATCCGGCGGCAACAGCGCCTATCGGCTCTCCAGCGTCTGGGGTGCCTTCGAGGTCGGCCCGGAGCTGGCCGCCAACCTGGCCGGAGCCGACGGGCCGGTGCTGCTGGTCGACGACCTCGGCGACAGCCGGTGGACCCTCACCGTCGCCGGCCGGCTGCTCCGCCGCGCGGGCGCGCCGGGCGTGCTGCCGTTCACGCTGGCGCTGCGGTCGTAGCCGAGCTACTTCACGGCGTGGAGCCGAAAACTCTCCCGCTCGCCGGCCTCGTTAGTGTCCTGGCTGTGCGCGGCGAGCACCGACAGACGTACCAGGTCGGCTCCGCGCAGGCCGGGCCAGCCCTGCACCAGTCGGCGCCATTCGCTGGGCACCGCGGCCAGGCCCCACTGGGCGGCGAGCAGCGCACCGGCTATGCCGGCCACAGCGTCGGTGTTACCGCCACCGCGCACGGCCGCCTCGATGCCCAGACGGTACTGGCCGGCATCCGCTGTCGCGCCGGGCTCGTCACGGGTGTGTACGATGGCCGACCAGGCACCCTGCACCGCCTGCACGACCCAGCCGTTGCGCGTGAAATCGCGGGGCTGGCGGCGCTCGGCGTGGTTGATGCGCGCCGACCAGAGTTCACGCCGGCCCGGCGACAGGGTGCCCAGACCCACCCGCAGGTCGAGTTCTCCGGTCAGGACGGTGTGGCGGATGGCCAGCCCCCAGAGCACGCAGGCGTCCCCGGCGTCGGTCTCGCAGTGGGTGAGCTCGCTCAGCCGGCGTGCGGCGTCGGCCAGGCCGTCGGGATCGTGCAGGAACGCCAAGGCCACCGGGGCGGTGCGGAGCAGGCAACCGTTGCCGGCGCTTCGGCCCACTCTGTCGTGCCGAGCGCGGGCGGCGGCTCGTACGGCGGCGGCCGTCCGGTCCGGTCCGGACAACGCGGCGTCGAGCTGGTTGCCGGCGTACGGCGCGGTGTCGGCCCAGTCCACCCACTCCGCGGTGATGAGGTCGAGAGTGGACTCCTGGCGCAGATCGAGTCCGTCGGCCACGGCGCGCGCCACCGGGACGGCCAGGGCCGTGTAGTCGGTCCACTCCCCTCGGGCCCAGGTCGTGCCGGCTCCGCCGCGCACCCCCACCACCGCGGTGGGCGGTAGCGGACCCGCGTAGGCGTATCCGGCACCGAGGGCATCCCCACAGGCCATGCCGAGCAAAACAGCGGCCGAACGATCGTGCTGAGCCGACGACAATTTCATGCGTACTCCTTCGGGTTGAGTGCGACGGCGGCAGCATATGCCGAAAGCCCCGGAGCCGACAGGTTCTCGAACGGGGGGGGCACGGGAGTCGTCACAGCGTCATCCGGCGTCATCGGAATATTCAGAACCGGGCCGGGCTTGTTAACCTGGTACGTACGCCCGCATCTTGATCAGCACATTGGATGAACACATACATGAAGCGCCACCTCGTCTCCGCCACCGTCCTCACCATTGCCGCCGCGGTGGCCCTGACCGGGTGCAGCGCTTCCGCCGGTGATTCCGGCAGCGACGGCGCCGCGGCCGGCACCGACGAGTCGTTGAGTTCGGTCCTCGAATCCGGCACCCTGACCATCGGCACCGAGGGCACCTACCGGCCGTTCTCGTACCACGCCGACGGTTCCGGCGAGCTCACCGGTTATGACGTCGAGGTGGCCCGCGCTGTCGCCGACCAGCTGGGCGTTCTGGCCGAATTCGAAGAGACCCAGTGGGACGCGATCTTCGCCGGCCTCGAAGCCGGCCGTTTCGACACCATCGCCAACCAGGTGTCGATCACCCCGGAGCGCGTGGAGGCTTACACGTTCTCCACCCCGTACACCTACTCCACCGGCGTCATCGTGGTACCGGAGGACAACACCTCCATCGCGTCGTTCGCCGACCTGGCCGGCAAGACCACCGCCCAGTCGCTCACCAGCAACTGGTACACGCTGGCCACCGAGAGTGGCGCCACCGTGCAGTCCGTCGAGGGCTGGGCCCAGTCCGTCGCCCTCGTGGAGCAGGGCCGCGTCGACGCCACCGTCAACGACAAGCTGACCTACCTCGACTACAAGAAGCAGACCGGCGCCGCGGGCCTGAAGATCGCCGCGGAAACCGAGGAGCGCTCCGAGAGTGCCTTCGCTTTCGCCCCCGAGGGCACCGCTCTGGCCGAGGCCGTGTCGGATGCCCTCGCCACGCTCAGCGAGGACGGTACCCTGGCCGCCATTTCCGACACCTACTTCGGAGCTGACGTCTCGCAGTGAGCGAGTCCACCTGGCAACTCCTGCTGGATTCGCTGTGGCCCCTGATCCACGGTGCCATCACCGGAACGATCCCGTTGGCCCTGGCGTCGTTCGCGATCGGACTCGTGCTGGCCCTGGGCCTGGCGTTGATGCGTCTGTCGAAGCGCCGGTGGCTGTCCTCGATCGCACAGGTCTATATCTCCATCGTGCGTGGCACCCCGCTGTTGGTGCAGTTGTTCGTGATCTTCTACGGCCTGCCCTCGCTGGGCATCGTCATCGACCCGTGGCCCAGCGCCATCGTCGCGTTCTCGATCAACGTCGGCGGCTACGCAGCCGAGGTGATCCGAGCCGCCATCCTCTCGGTGCCCAAGGGCCAGTGGGAGGCCGCGTACATGATCGGCATGTCGCACCGGCGTGCCCTCACCCGCATCATCCTGCCGCAGGCGGCCCGGGTGTCCGTGCCGCCGCTCTCCAACACCTTCATCAGCCTGGTCAAGGACACCTCCCTGGCCTCGCTGATCCTGGTCACCGAGCTGTTCCGCGAGGCCCAGCAGGTGGCGGCCTTCAGCCAGCAGTTCATGGCCCTGTACCTCGAGGCCGCCCTGCTCTACTGGGTCATCTGCCTGGTGCTCTCCAGCGGCCAGGGCGTGCTTGAAAAGCGATTGGACCGCTATGTCGCCCACTGACCAGAAGCTGCTCACGGTTCGAGGCCTGCAGAAGAGCTTCGGGGACAACCAGGTCTTGAAATCCATCGACCTCACCGTCGCGCGCGGCGAGGTGCTCGCGCTGATCGGGCCGTCAGGCTCGGGCAAGACCACCGTGCTCCGCTGCCTGAACGGCCTGGAGATCGCCGACGGCGGCACCATCGAGATCATCGGAGCGGATGACGCGACTCACGCACCCGTGACCATCGACTTCGCCGCTGCCCACGGATCCCGCGCCGGCGTTCCGAAGAAGACCCTCGGCACATTGCGGGACCGCTCGGCGATGGTCTTTCAGCACTACAACCTATTTCCGCACAAGACCGTGCTCGAAAATGTGATGGAAGGACCCGTCGTCGTGCAGCGGCGCCCCCGCGCCGAGGTCGAGACCGAGGCCCTGGCGCTGCTGGAGAGGGTCGGCCTGGGTGAGAAGCGCGACAGCTACCCGTTCGAACTGTCCGGTGGGCAACAGCAGCGGGTGGGCATCGTCCGGGCCCTGGCCCTCCGACCTACCCTGCTGCTCTTTGACGAGCCGACCAGTGCCCTGGACCCCGAGCTTGTCGGCGACGTGCTGCGCCTGATCAAGGAGCTCGCCGCCGAGGGCTGGACGATGGTGATCGTCACCCACGAACTCGAATTCGCCCGGGAGGTGGCCACCGAGGTGGCTTTCGTCGACGGCGGCACCATCGTGGAGCACGGCGATCCGAAGGAGATGCTGCGGAACCCCCAGCACGAGCGCACCCGCCAGTTCCTGCACCGGCTGCTGTTCCCCTTCTGATCTGCACGTGCATTTTTGGGCCCTGCACTAACCTGATCAGGTGAATTCCGCTGCTGTGCCCGCCGGGCTCGACGACTCCCCGACCCCTTTCCGACGCGCTGTGGGGGTGCTGCGCATCTTGCTCGCCACGCTCGTGCTGGCCGCTATCGTGACCCAGATCACCGACCAACTCCTGAACGACGCGTTCGACCCTGCCGCGTACTTCGGTTTCTTCACGATTCAGTCCAGCCTGATGAACGTGGTGGTGCTCTTCGTCGGCGGTGTTCTCGCGCTGCGCCTGGCTGCCGAACCCGAGCTGCTGGCGCGGGTGCGGATGTCGACGCTCGCGTACGCCGTGATCACCGGGGTGGTCTACAACCTTTTGCTGCGCAACCAGCCCGCCGACGGCACCTTCGAGGGGCTCACCTGGCCCAACGAGGTCCTGCACGTGTGGGCGCCGGCCCTGATCCTGCTCGACTGGCTGCTGGCACCGGGCCGCCCGGCGCTGGCCTGGAAACGGATCTGGTTCGCGCTGATCTACCCGCTGGTGTGGCTGGCCTATGCGTTGTTGCGCGGCACGTTCACCGACTGGTGGACCTACCCGTTCCTCAACCCCGACGAGCCGGGTGGCTGGCCGTCGGTGTTCCTCTACGTGCTGGTGATCGCCGTCGTCATCGCGGGCATCTCGGCCATCGCGATCGGGCTGAGCCGGCTGGGTCGGCGCACCTCGCCGGATCTGGAGCCGGGATTGGCCTGAGCGTCACCTGCCGTTCACCTCGGCGACGGAGACTGCAGCATGACTAATCCCGTCACGCAGCGAGTACAGGACTACACCGACCTGGTCGCCCATGGCGGCCGTGAGCTGACCGATGCCGTGGCCGTTCTCGCTGCGGGCGACGGGCCGCTCGTGGCGCACGGCCCCGGCGGTGAACATCCGGCCGGCCTGGTTCTCGCGTTGACCCTGCTCGCCGCGGGACTGCCGCACGACGAGGCCGTGGCCGCCGCGCTGCTCGCCGAGCCGCAGCCGGACGCCCTGCGGGCTGCCCTGGCCACCATCGACGCTCTCGGCGGTGCCGAACCGTACCTACTCCGGCACGGACTGACCGTGTCGCACTTCCACGCCCTGCGGGAACGGTTCGCGGGTGACGACGCCGGCCTCGCGGCCGGCGATGTGAGCTGAAGGCTCAGGTCGTCATCACCAGCCGGCGCTGCCGCATGGCCAGGAACAACGGGAACGTGAACGCGAACGCCGTGATCAACCCGAATACGACGTAGGCCCAGCCTGCGCGCATGCCGAGCCGGCGGGCCTCCACGATGATGAAGACGCTGCCGGCGATCGCCGCCACGAGGAGGTCGGTGGTCAGCGACGACACCGCCGGTCCGCTCATGGTCCAGTCGCCGATGAAGTCGCTGGCCTGCATGATCGCCTGGATGTTCCAGGTCCAGGTGCCGATGAGTCCCACGATGGCCAGGGCCAGGTAGACGAACGTCAGGGTCGTCCAGCCCGCGGCGGCGGACGAGGAGGCGGGTTGCGCGGTGGGCTCGGAAGGGGTGCGGCTCATGAACACAGTGTGCCGCGATCCGCTCGATCGGGGCGTGCCTACGGGATTATTTCGCTGTAGCCCTGCGCGGTCACCCTGATCGCGAGCTTCGCCGGGATCTGCTCCTTCATCGACTCGACGTGGCTGATCAGGCCGATGGTGCGGCCGCCGGCCCGCAGGCTGTCGAGGGTACTCATGGCCGTCTCGAGGGTCTCGGCGTCCAGCGACCCGAATCCCTCGTCCACGAAGAGGGTGTCCAGCGCGATGCCGCCGGCCTGGTTGGAGACCACCTCGGCGAGCCCGAGTGCCAGGGCGAGCGACGCGAGGAAGGTCTCGCCGCCGGACAGCGAGTGAGTCGCCCGGGCCCGGCCGGTGTGCTCGTCCCGGATCGCCAGCCCGAGTCCGGCCTGGCTGCCACGGTATTGCAGTGCGTCGTCGTGTTCGAGCGCGTACCGGCCGCCGGTCATGGTGCGCAGCCGGTTGTTCGCCGCGGCGATGATCTCCTCGAGCTGCGCGGCCAGCACGTAGGTCTCCAGCTTCATGCGCTTGGTGTTCGGGTCGTCGCCGTGCACCACGGCGGCGAGCTGACGCACCTGGGCCTGGGTGGTGAGCAGGTCCGCGGCGAGGGCGAACCGGGCCCGGGCATCCCCCACCAGGGCGGTGAGCGCGGTGGCACGTTCACGCAGCGATTCCCGGCGGGCTAGGGCGTCGTCGCGGGCGGCGCCGGCGGCCTGAAGGGCGAGCCGGGTCGGGTCGAGGTCGATGGGGTTCTCGGGCAGCCCGGCCAGGTCGGTCTCGGCCAGCACCCCGCGGGCGCCGGCGAGGTCGTCGTCGTAGGCGCGGATGGCGGCCTGACCAGCCTGCATCTCGGCCGGGCTGAGCCGGGCGAGTCCGGCGGCGGCCTCGTCGGCGAAGCCCTCCTCGTGCAGCTGCGCCGCCAGCGCCTCGGTGCGTGCCTCGGCCGCCCGCCGGGCCGACGCGGAGGTGGCCAGCGCGTCGGCCAGTGCGCGGGCGGCGTCGAGCTCGCTGTGCAGCCGGCCGGCCCGCTCGGTGACGCTGTCGAACCCGGCCCGCTGGGCCTGGACGCGGCTGGCGATGCCGTCGCGCTCGGTCCGGCGTTCCGCCAGGTGCACGGTGGCTTCGTCGCGCGCCAGCTGCAGCGGGGCCAGGGCGGCCTGGGCCTCGGCCTGGTCGACGCGCAGGCGGGACAGCTCGGCCTCGAGGGCGGGCAGCCTGGCGCGGTGGTCGGCAGCCACGGCGAGGGCATCCTCTGCCTGCCGGAGTGCCGAATCGAGCGTGTCGGCATCATCGTCGCCGGCCCGGGTGCGGGCGGCGGTGAGTAGGGTATCGACGTCCCGGGACTGAGTGCGGGCGGCGTCGACGGCCCCCTGCCGGCGACTCATCAGGTCGCGGGCGTCGTCGAGGTCGTCCTCGGTGACGGGTGCGGCGTCGCCGGTCATGGGCGCCGGGTGTTCGGTGGCCCCGCAGACCGCGCAGGGCTCGCCGTCGACGAGACCGGCGGCGAGCTCAACGGCGAAACCGCCGAGCCGGGCGTCCACGAGCTGCTGATAGTGCAGGGCGGCCGCGGTGTTCTCCGCCACGGCCTCCCGTTCGGCGCGGTGTACCCCCACCAGTTCGGTTTCCAGCCGGCGCACGTCGTCGGCCGCGGCCAGTGCAGCCTCGGCCCGGGCCAGTGTCGCTTCGGCCTCCGGGGCGCGGGCGGCGCCGAGGGTCGCCGCGGCGAGGGCATCCGTTGCCGCGTCGATGCGCTCGGGCAGCGCGAGCAGCAGCAGCTTGGCGGCGTCGAGCGCCTCGATCTGGGCGGCCGTGCGGCGCTCGAGATCGGTGATCTGCTGGTCGAGGGCGGGCAGCCTGCGTTCCTCGACGAGCAGGTCGTCGAGGCTTCCGAGCTGGCGCAGCCTGTCGTCGATCAGGGTGCTGAGGCCGGCGGCATCTGCTGAGTCTGCGTCGTCGTCGACAAGCCGCTTCCAGGCGGCCCGGGCGGCGGTCGCTGTGGCCTCGGCCGTGCCGACCGCGGCGTCGGCGTCGATGCGGGCGCGCACCTGCGGCCAGACCCTGGCGGCGTGCTCGGCCAGGCGCAGGGCTTCCCGGCTGCCGAGCATCTCGTTCCCGCGCTCCTCGAGAGCGGTCAGCGTGCGGGCCGCCGCATCCCGGCGGTCCTGGCGTCGGCGCCGGTCCTCGGCGGCCTGGTACTCGGCGGTGGCCGCTGTCAGGGCCGCGGAGGCGGTTTCGGCGTGCCGGGTGGCGGCCGCCAGCCGGGAATCGAGGGTGTCGAGCGCCGCGTCGAACCAGCCGAGGTGGGGGTCGGCCGGGGACTCGGGTCGGGTGTCTTCGTCGTCGTCGCGCCACAGCTGGCGCAGGGTCGCGGCCACGATCCCGTCGATCTCGTGCCGCACCAGCGTCAGCTCGTCGTCGAGCACCTTGCGCCGGGTGAGCAGCTCGGTCTCCAGCTGCTGGAACCGCAGGGTGCCGAACAGGGTGCGGAGCACGGTGAGTCTGTCGTCGGTCTTGGCCAGCAGGAAGCGTTGGAACCGATTCTGGGCCAGCAGGATCACCTGCAGGAACTGGTCCTGCTTCAACGGCAGGATCCGGCTGAGCTCGGTGCCCACATCCACCGGGCGGGCGGCGATGCCCACCCAGTCGCCGGTGCCGTCGGTGCCGGCGCTGAACCGCTCGAGGCGCGCATCCGGCTGCGCCGTGGTGGTGCCCACGCCGCGCTTCTTGGCCTTCTCATAGCGCGGGGTGCGGTAGACCCTGTAGGTGTCGCCCTTGAGGGTGAACTCGAGCTCGACGAAGCTCGGGTCGGCCGGGTCGCAGTGGTCGCTGCGCAGCCGCAGTTCGCTGCCGTCGAACCGGGGCACCGAGCCGTACAGGGCGAAGCAGATGGCGTCCAGGATGCTGGACTTGCCCGCGCCGGTCTTGCCGGTGATCAGGAAGATTCCGTCGGCGTCGAAGCGGGTGAAGTCCACCTCCTGCTCGGTCTTGTACGGGCCGAAGCCGGCGATGCGCAGCCGGGTGATCTTCATACGGTGGCCTCGGTGGTATCGCCCAGGACCTCGGCGACCAGCTCTCGCTCGAAGGCGCTCAGGCCCACACCGTTGCGCACGAACTCCAGGAAACCGGCCACGATTTCGGGGTCGCTCTTGTGCTTGACCCGGTCGGAATAAGTGGACTCCTCGGTCGCCTGCGTGATGGTCGGGCGGTGCTCGAGGGCCACACAGTGCGGAAAGCGCTTCTGCAGGGTACGCATGCCGTCCAGCGGCCGCACCCGGTCCGTCAGCACCGCGGCGATCCAGTCGTTCTCGAACGAGGTGAAGGCGTCGTCGTGAGCGAGGGACTCGAGCTCCCCCGTGAGCACCCGCAGGCGCCGGGGAATCGGCAGGTCGACCCACTCGGTCTCGGCCAGTCCGTTCGCATCGAGATCGACGAGCCAGCCGCCGCGGGGCTTGTCGGCCTCGGCGAAGGAGTAGTGCAGCGGGGCTCCCGAGTAGCGCACCCTGTCGGTGATCTGCGCGCGACCGTGGATGTGGCCCAGCGCGACGTAGTCGGGGCCGTCGAAGACGCTCACCGGAACGAGGTCCAGGCCGCCGGCGCTGATGTCGCGCTCCACATCGCTGGCGGCGACTCCCGCTGCGAAGCAGTGCGAGAGCACCACCGAGCGGCCGCCGCGGTCGGCGAGGTCGGCGCGCACCTGCCGCATGGCCAGGCCCAGCACCTGTTCGTGGGTCTTGAGGAGCTCGTCGGGGTAGTGGTGGCGCACCAGGGCCGGTTCGAGGAAGGGGATGCCGTAGAAGTGCACGGGGCCGTGTTCGTCGTCGATCGAGATCGGGGTGCGGTACTGGTCGAACCCGGTGACCACGTGGATGCCGGCGAGCCCCGCCCACTCCGACTGGAAGCCGAGCCGGGTGGCCGAGTCGTGGTTGCCGCTGGTCATCACCACCCGGGCGCCGGTGGCGTGAAGGCGCGACAGGGTGCCGCTGAGCAGGGCGTAACTGTCGGCGGACGGTGTGGCCGAATCGAAGATGTCACCGGCCACGGCGACCACGTCGACCCCGCGTTCGCGCACGATGCCCACGAGGGCGTCGAACACGAGCGCCAAGTGGTCAAGGGTCGAGTGGGTGTGGAAGGTGCGCCCGATGTGCCAGTCACTCGTGTGCAGGATCTTCATATCACTCACGCTACCGTCGGCCACCGACAGTGCTGGCCAGAGCCCCGCGCGTGTACATTCCCCGTCGAACTCGTTTGTCGAAGGTCGACTCGAATGGAAGAAACACCATGGCACGTGTCAGCGGCAAGGTCGCACTCATCAGTGGTGGAGCACGGGGACTCGGTGCCGCGATGGCCCGTCGCCTCGTCGAGGAGGGCGCGCAAGTGGTCATCGGGGATCTGCTCGATGAGGACGGCAAGGCTCTCGTCGCCGAACTGGGCGAGGCCTGCCGGTACGTGCACCTCGACGTGACCCGCGCCCAACACTGGGACGCCGCCGTCGCCGTCGCCGTGGACGACTTCGGCGGACTCGACGTGCTCGTGAACAACGCCGGGATCGTGAACTTCGGTCCCATCGAGGAGTACACCCTGGAGTCCTGGAACACCATCATCGCGGTCAACCTCACCGGGGTGTTCCTCGGCATCAAGGCGGCGGTGCCGATGATCATCCGGTCGAAGGCGGGCTCGATCATCAACGTGTCCTCGACCGCCGGCCTGCAGGGCTACGAGGCGCTCCCCGGCTACGTGGCGGCGAAGTTCGGGGTGCGCGGGCTCACCAAGTCCGTCGCGCTGGACCTCGGCAAGTACAACGTGCGGGTCAACTCGGTGCATCCGGGCGCCATCGCCACCCCGATGACCGCCGGGCTCGATGTGCCGCAGAACCACGTGGCGCTGCACCGCATCGGCCAGGCCACCGAGGTGGCGAACCTGGTGCTGTTCCTGGCCAGTGACGAGTCGAGCTTCTCCACCGGAGCCGAGTTCCTCACCGACGGCGGCGAGCTGAGCGGCCTGTCGCACTATCAATAAGACTCACCATCCCCGGGCCCGCAACCGCCGCGTGATCCGCGCCACCAGGGCGGCCGGGTCCAGCAGGTCGTCGTCGGTGAACTGCAACAGCGGGTACTCGGGGTAGACCAGGTCACCCCTGGCCAGGAACCGGCCGTTCTCGTCGAACACGTTGTCATCGCATTCGGGTTCCGGAAGCCCGGCGAGCACGATGATCACCCGGAGCATCGATTCCCGCGGCGATTCCGAGCGCGTGCGAAAAAGCGGGAGTGCGGCTCTGGCGCGCTGTAAACCCCTGCGACCCGAATAGCCCTCAAATGCAGCCGAGAACCAGTACACCGCGCTCGACGAGGTCGTCCGGCGCGAGCCGGAGCCGATGCCCCAGAACGGCCGGTCGAGGTCGCCACGGACATCCCGCCTTCATTTCGTCTGCGAAAGCGGGAAGTCCGCCACTCACCCCGGGAACTGTCGGCTTGCATTCAGGGATCTTTGTTTATCTGTGTTTATGTTGACAAGCAAAAACAAACGGGTCTAAAGTCAGGAATACAAACTTTTGCGCGACTCCCCCGGGCCGCGTTCTCACCGTCGAGGAGGCCCGATGTTCGCCGAAGAGCGTCAGTCGATGATCGCCGAGATGGTGTCCGACCGCAGCCGGGTCACCGTGAACGAACTGGCCGTGCGGTTCGACATCACCCCGGAGACCGTGCGCCGCGACCTCTCCGCCCTCGAACTGAGCCGGCACCTGCGCCGCGTGCATGGTGGCGCCGTGGCCATCGACCGGCTGAGCATGTCCGAGGCCAGCCTCGAAGAGCGCCAGACCCAGCGCCACGACGAGAAGGCCCGCATCGCCGACGCCGCCCTGGCCATGATCCCTGCGAGCACAACGGGCTCGATCATCCTGGACTCCGGCACCACCACCGAACTGCTGGCCGACCGGCTTCTCGAGTGGACGCCGGCCAACCCCGGCGACCAGCTCCTGGTGATCACCAACGCCCTTCCCATCGCCTACAAGCTGGCCGGCAACGAGGCCATCTCGCTGCAGATCCTCGGCGGCCGGGTGCGCGGCCTCACCCGGGCCATCGTAGGCACCCGCACCACCCAGATGCTCGACGCCATGCGCCCCGACATCGCCTTCGTCGGCGCCAACGGCGTGGCCGCCGACTTCGGCTTCAGCACCCCCGACTCGGTCGAGGCCGCCGTGAAGACCGCGATCGTGCGCTCCGCCCGCCGAGTTGTCGCGCTGGCCGACTCCTCCAAGCTCGACCAGGAAACCCTGGTCAGGTTCGCTGCTCTGAGCGACATCGACGCGCTCATCACCGATGCTCCCCCTTCCGCTGAACTTGCCGCAGCCCTGGCCGCGGCGGATGTCGAGGTCGTAATCGCATGATCGTCACACTCACCCCCAACCCCAGCCTGGACCGCACCATCGAACTCGCCGGCCCGCTCGCGCGCGGCGACGTACAGCGCGCCCTGGACGCCCATCAGGAACCCGGCGGCAAGGGTGTCAACATCTGCCGTGCCCTGGCAGCCTCGGGCATCGAGAGCCTCGCGATCCTGCCCGGAGACGCGGATGACCCGGTGCTGCTCGCGCTGACCGCTCAGGGCATCCCGCACCTCGGCCTGCCGATCGGCGCGACCCTGCGAAGCAACATCGCGATCACCGAACCGGACGGCACCACCACCAAGGTGAACGAACCCGGTCCGGTGTTGACCAACGAGCAGCAGTCCGCCCTGGTGGAGCTCGTCCTCGAGAAGGCCGAGGGCGCCAGCTGGCTGGTGCTGGCCGGTTCGCTGCCACCCGGGGTGCCGGACACCTTCTACGCCGACCTCACCCGGGAGCTCAAGACCCGCTTCGGCGCCGCGGCCCCCAAAGTCGCCATCGACTCCTCAGGTGCCCCCCTGGCCGCGGCCATCAGCGCCGGCCCCGACCTGCTCAAGCCCAACGCCGACGAACTCGCCGAGCTCACCGGCATCTCAGACCCGGACAGCCTCGAGGCCGACCCGCACCTGGCCGCGCGCGCCGCGCAGACCCTGATCACCGCGGGAGTCGGCGCCGTGCTGGCCACCCTCGGTTCCCAGGGCGCCCTGCTGGTCACCGCGGAGGGCTACTGGCTTGCCACTCGTCCCCCGATCGTCGCGGTTTCGACCGTCGGCGCCGGAGATTCTTCGCTGGCAGGTTTTCTGCTCAGCGACCTGGCCGGAGCATCCGCCCCGGACTGCCTGCGTCAGGCCGTCGCCCACGGCGCCGCTGCCGCATCCCTGCCCGGCTCAACCGTGCCGGCCGTGACCCAAACCGACCCCAGCGCCGTCACAGTGACGGCATTTGCTACACATCCAAAGGAGGATGACCAGTGAGTGCACTGATTACCCCAGAGCTCGTTGCTTTGGACCAGAACCTCGGTGCCGCGCCGGCGACCGTGATTCGGCACCTCGCCGAGCTCGTCGTCGGAGCCGGCCGAGCCACCGAGATCGACGGGCTGTACGCCGACGCCCTCGCCCGCGAAGCCAAGACCTCCACCGGCATCCCCGGCGGACTCGCCATCCCGCACTGCCGTTCGAGCGCGGTCACCGAGCCGACGCTGGCCGTTGCCCGTCTGTCCCAGCCGGTCGACTTCGGCTCGGCCGACGGACCCGCCGACCTGATCTTCATGATCGCCGCCCCCGAAGGCGCCGACCAGGACCACCTGAAGATCCTGTCGAAGCTGGCCCGGTCGCTGATGAAGGCCGACTTCACCGCAGCCCTCCGCGCCGCGAAGACCCCTGAGGAGATCGTGACCCTGGTCACCGACATCGTCGCACCGGTCACCGCGGCGACCACAGCCGGAGCGCACTCCACCTCCGCCGCCCCGAGCGTCACCGCGGCGCCCACCGGAGCCGGCACCGAGGGCACCCCGGCCAACGGGGCCCGCCGTCTCGTCGCCGTCACCGCCTGCCCCACCGGCATCGCCCACACCTACATGGCAGCGGACGCGCTCGTCGCAGCCGCCAAGGAGATGGGCATCGACCTGCAGGTCGAGACCCAGGGTTCCGCCGGAGCGACCCCGCTGGCCGCCTCGGTCATCGACTCCGCCGACGCCGTCATCTTCGCCGTTGACGTCGATGTGCGCGACAAGGGCCGGTTCGCCGGCAAGCCCCTCGTGCAGTCCCCCGTCAAGCGCGCCATCGACGACCCGAAGAAGATGATCCAGGAGGCTCTCGCCGCCGTGGACAACCCGAACGCCCGCCGCGTCAGCGGTGGCGGCGCGGCGGCATCCGACTCGGTGTCCGAGAACGAGCACATGGGCCAGAAGATCAAGCGTGCCCTGCTCACCGGTGTCAGCTACATGATCCCGTTCGTCGCCGGTGGAGGCCTGCTCATCGCCCTGGGCTTCCTGCTCGGCGGCTACGACGTCACCGGCGTCGCCGACGACGTGGTGCTGCAGAACAGCCTGTGGAACCTGCCCGAGGGAGGCCTGGCCATCTACCTGGGCGCGGTCTTCTTCAAGATCGGTGCCCTGTCGATGGGCTTCCTGGTTCCGGCCCTGGCCGGATACATCGCCTACGGCATCGCCGACCGCCCCGGCATCGCTCCTGGCTTCGTCGCCGGTGCGGTCTCGGGCTTCATGGGTGCCGGCTTCCTCGGCGGCATCGTCGGTGGTCTTCTCGCCGGTGTTGCGGCGGCCTGGATCGGTTCGTTCGATGTTCCGCGCTGGCTCCGTAGCCTGATGCCCGTCGTGATCATCCCGCTGCTGGCCTCGATCTTCGCCTCCGGACTGATGTTCCTGGTGCTCGGTGGACCGATCGCCTGGCTGACCGTCGCCCTGAACGACTGGCTCAGCGGTATGACCGGCGCGTCGGTTGTCATCCTCGGCATGATCCTCGGTCTGATGATGGCGTTCGACCTCGGTGGCCCGGTCAACAAGGTGGCCTACTCCTTCGCCGTCGCCGGCCTGGGTGCCGCAACGCTGGCCAACCAGGCGCCGTGGCAGATCATGGCCGCGGTCATGGCCGCCGGCATGGTGCCGCCGCTCGCGATGGCCCTGGCCACCGTGCTCGACCGCAAGCTGTTCAGCCCTGTCGAACGCGACAACGGCAAGGCAGCTTGGCTGCTGGGTGCGTCGTTCATCTCCGAGGGCGCGATCCCGTTCGCCGCGGCCGACCCGCTGCGTGTGATCCCGGCGAGCATGCTCGGTGCGGCCACCACCGGTGCGCTGACCATGGCCTGGGGTGTCACGTCGAAGGCGCCGCACGGTGGAATCTTCGTATTCTTCGCCATCGAGAACGTTTTGGGCTTCATCCTGGCGATCCTGATCGGCACCGTCATCTCGGCCATAGCGGTAATCGTGCTCAAGCGCTACGTCCGAAAGACCCCGACTTCGGGGTCCATCCAGCAGAACAACACCCTGGTGACCGCCTAACATTAGTGGGCACCATTAACGCCGAAGAATAGAGGAAGTTCCGTGCAGAGTTTCACAGGAGTAGGGGTCAGCCCCGGACGAATCGTAGGATCCGTCCGGCAGATGCCCAAAGCCGTGAGCGAGCCGCCAGCAGGAGAACAGCTGGCCTCGTCGACGACGGCAGAGGATGCCGCTGTCACACTGCGCGCGGCCGCGAAGGCGGTGCAGGCCGAGCTCAAGCAGCGCTCGGTCAGCGCCACCGGAGCGGGTAAGTCGGTTCTCGAGGCCACCGCACTGATGGCCGCGGACCCCATGCTCATCAAGGGCGCCGTGAAGTTGATCAACACCGGCACCTCCGCTGAGCGGGCAATCTGGGAGTCCGCGGCATCCGTGGCCGAAATGCTGCACAACCTCGGCGGCTACATGGCCGAGCGGGCCACGGACGTCCTCGACGTGCGCTCCCGGATCGTCGCGGAACTGCGTGGGGTGCCCGCACCGGGCATCCCCGCCTCCGACGAACCATTCATCCTCGTCGCCGACGACCTGGCGCCGGCCGACACGGCCACGCTGAACCCGGCCGTCGTGCTGGCCTTGGTCACCTCCGGCGGCGGACCGCAGTCGCACACCGCGATCATCGCCCGCGCCCTCGGCCTGCCGGCCGTCGTCGCCGCGGTCGGTGTGGAAGCCATCGCTGACGGCACCCAGGTCTACGTCGACGGCGCCGCCGGCAGCATCACCGTCGACCCCGACGCCGACCAGCTCGAGGCCGCCACGGCTTGGGCCGCCAACGCCGCCACCCTCGCGGTGTTCTCCGGCGAGGGCGTCATGGCCGACGGTCACCTCGTGCCGCTGCTTGCCAACGTTGGCGGTGCAGCGGATGCCGTCAAGGCCGCCGCCGCCGGCGCCCAGGGCGTTGGCCTGCTGCGCACCGAGTTCTGCTTCCTCGACCGCGACGAAGAACCCACCCTCGACGAGCAGGTCACCGCGTACCGCGGTGTCTTCGACGCGTTCCCCGGCAAGAAGGTCGTCGTACGCACGCTCGACGCCGGCGCCGACAAGCCGCTCCCCTTCCTCACCGACGCGTCCGAGCCGAACCCGGCTCTCGGCGTGCGCGGCTACCGCACCGACTTCACCTCGCCCGGCGTGCTCAAGCGCCAGCTGGCCGCCGTCGCGACCGCCGCAGAGGGCACCGAAGCGGATGTCTGGGTCATGGCCCCGATGATCTCCACCGCCGAAGAGGCCGCAGACTTCGCCCGCATGTGCGGCGAGGCCGGGCTGAAGAACCCGGGTGTCATGGTCGAGGTTCCCTCCGCCGCGTTGACGGCCGAGACCATCCTCGGCGAGGTGAACTTCGCGAGCCTCGGCACCAACGACCTCACCCAGTACGCCATGGCCGCCGACCGCCAGCTCGGCCCGCTCGCCGCGCTGAACACGCCGTGGCAGCCCGCCGTGCTGCGCCTGATCCAGCTCACCGTGGCCGGCTCCGTCGCCGAGGGCAACAACAAGCCCGTCGGTGTCTGCGGCGAGGCCGCGGCCGACCCGGCTCTGGCCGTGGTGCTCGTCGGCCTGGGCGTGAACACCCTGTCGATGACCGCTCGCGCCCTCGCCGCTGTCGCTGCAGTGCTGGCGAAGGTCACCGTCGAAGAGGCCCAGCGCCTCGCCGGCATCGCCCTGGCTGCCCCGAGTGCCCTGGAGGCACGTGCCCGGGTTCGCGCCGAGCTGCCCATTCTCGACGAACTGGGGCTCTAAGCCCCACACGTCAACCGTGCGATGTGCTGCCGCCTCATGGCGTGTGCACATCGCGCGGGCAATACAGTTGTAATCCGTACAGTTTCAGGAGGAACCATGTCAGAACGTACCGCCACCATCGCCAGCCGCGTCGGCCTGCACGCCCGTCCCGCAGCGATCTTCGCTGAGGCCGTCGGCGCACTGCCGATCGAGGTCACCATCGCGCTCGAGGGCGACCCGGCCGACGACGCGATGGACGCGTCGAGCATCCTGTCGCTCATGAGCCTGGGTGCCGCAAACGGCCAGGTCGTCGTGCTGCGCGCAGAGGGCGACGGAGCGGATGAGGCCCTCGAAGGCCTCGTCAAGATCCTCGAGACTGACCTCGACGCCGAGTAGAACCCGCGTCACCGAAAACAGCTCGCTCGCCTCCGGCGGGCGGGCTGTTTTCACATGTGCTGCCAGGTGCGCCGTGATTTAGGCAGATACCCAGTTCCGCGCCGCCGGCCCCGGCTATCGTGTCCCCTATCCTCAACGACGAGCGAATAGGACCTGCCTCATGACCGATCTGCAGAATGACCCCGCGCCGGCCTCTGGACCAGACGCACACAGCATCCAGGACTGGACCGACCTGGGCAAGGAAATGTGGTCGTACCTGACCGGCAAGAGTGCCGTCATCGACTACAGCTTCATCGACATGACGGTCGAGGTTCCCCGCGATATCGGGCCAGACGCGCCACGGGCAATCTGGAAGCTCAATGGCACCCTGAGGGTGACCACGAGCGAGAACCCGGCCGACTAGACCCATGGGCAGCACCCGGCTCGATATCGATCTGGTCTTCTCGATCGACCCGGCCGACGGTGAACCGGCCGAGGACCAGGCCCACGGCACCATTCGTGCGAACGGCCTGGAGATCGAGGTGTTCCTCAGCGATCCCGAACGATTCGTGCGTGCTCGGATGTCATCGCTGCCGGCCCTCCGCAGCCTCGCCGCCGATCTGGCCGAACGCGGACTCGTGGTCTCGGTGAGCGGGCCCGACGGGGTGATCGCACGGATGGGCGCCGTGCAGGCACCGCTTGCCCAGCGTCTGGTCACGAAGTCTCCGCACCTCATAGTGGGCAGCACCGCCGCGGTAAGCCCGTTGCTGCGGCGCTGGCGGCAGCCCACCGCACCGGAGCGGACGCTGCCGCTTCCTCCCCCGACCCCGTTCCCGCTGGTGCCCACCCTGGCCCGGCGCATCCGGCGGCGCGTCACAACCACGCACTACGCCCCCGGAGCCGGCCGGCCGCGCCTGATCTTCGTGGTGGGGTCGGAGTACTGGAATGGCCAGCCGCCGCGGGAATTCGACCTTTTGCCCGGCGTGACCCGGATCGGCAGCGCTGAAGACGCAGACCTGCGTCTGGAGGGGCTGGACGCGTTGCACGCCGAGATCCGGCACGACGAGAACGACGAGTATCTCCTCGTGGCACTCGGCCCTGTGGGCGGCGGCGCCCGAACGGATGACCCGTCGTCGGGCCAGATTCTGCGCACCGGCGCCCGCCTCGAGATGGGTAGCTGGCGCATGGGGTTCTTCCGGGAGGAATACGCCGACCACGGCCGGCCGTTCGGTGGCCGACTCGGCGGGGAGCTCTCGGTACAGAAACCGCAGCCGCCCCGGGACCGGACTACCCGGCGACCTCCGCCGTGACCGGCAATTCTTCGCGTTCGAGGGGCCTGCCCGTCAGCCGCAGGCTGGCGAGAAGCCCCACAACCAGGAACCCGGCGGCCGCGTACGCCGAGTAACGGGTGCCTTCGCTGAATGCCTCGCGGGCCGCGTCGGCCACTGCCGGGCTCTGGGCATCCAGCGACGGGATGGCTGCTCCCGCGCTGTCGACGACGACATCGACGATCTGCGCGCTCGTCGCCGCCGGCACCTAGAGTTCGTCGAGCCTGGCGTCCAGGGACAGCCCGACCGAGGTGAACAGCACGGTGCCGAGCACGGCGATGCCGAGAGCCGAGCCGATCTGCCTGGCCGTGCTCGAGGTTCCGGAGCCTTGGCCGCTCTGGTCGACCGGCACGTCGCCGAGCACCACGCCGGTGAGTTGGGCCGTGGCCAGGCCGACGCCCATGCCGTAGACGAACAGGAACGGCACGATCGACAGCCACGTCGCGTCCACCGTGATGACGGTGCCGAGGCCCGCCACCCCGAGGATCTCGGCGACGATGCCCACCCGCACGATGGTGAGCGGCGAGACCCGGTTGCCCAAGGCCCCAGCGACGCCGCTGGCCACGAACGATCCGATGGCCAGGGCCAGCAGCACGAACCCGGTCTGCAGGGCGTCGTAGCCGAGCACGTTCTGCAGCCAGAGCGGCAGTGACAGGATGATGCCGAATTCGCCGAGCGACACGATCAGCGCGGCGATGTTGCCGTTGCGGAACGACGGGATGCGGAAGAGCGAGAACGCCAGCAGGGTGGATTTGCCCTGCCGTTGCCGGCGGAGGCCCCACCGGATGAAGGCGGTGCCTGACACCAGGGTGACGAGGAAGGCGACCGGGATGATCGACAGGTCGAACGGCCAGGTCCAATCGCCCAGGGTCGGTGCCGTCTCGGTGAGCCACCAGCCGTAGGTGCGGCCCTCGATGAGGCCGAACACCAGGGTGGCGCTGGTGATCACCGAGAGCACCGCGCCGACACCGTCGATCCGGCGTGGTTCGCCGGCGTCGCGCGATTCGGAGACGAAGACCAGGATCCCGGCAACGATGAGGATGCCCAGCGGCACGTTGATGCCGAAAGCCCAGCGCCAGGAGAAGTAGGTGGTGAGCCAACCGCCCAGCAGCGGGCCGACGGCGACCATACCGCCGATCGTGGAGCCCCAGATGGCGAAGGCGATGCCGCGGTCCCGACCGCGGAAGGTGGCGTTGATCAGCGACAGGGTGGTGGGCAGCACCATGGCGCCGCCGATGCCCTGCACCAGCCTGGCGGCGATGAGCAGGTTGCCGGTCTGGGCCATCGCGGCCAGCACCGACGCCAATGCGAAGATCACTACTCCGGTGAGGAGGATGCGCCGGCGCCCGTAGCGGTCAGCGAGGGTGCCGAAGACCAGCAGGAGGGCGGCGAACACCAGGGTGTAACTCTCCTGCACCCACTGCACTTGGGTGGAGGTGATGTCGAGGTCGTCGATGATCGAGGGGATCGCGACGTTGACGATGGTGGAATCGACGATGATCAGTGCGACGGCGATGCTGATGAAGACCAGGCCCAACCAGCGGCGGCGTGCCCCGGTCATGCGGTGGCCGATGCGGTGGTGTTCAGCCGGCGCGGCGCGCGGATGCGGAGGACCAGCGTGACGACGAGCACCACGACGACCGCCACGATCGCGGTGATCGCTGTGGGGGTGGAGAGCAGGTCGCCGCTGAGCCTCGCGAACGCCACCCAGCCCAGGCCCCAACAGAGGGCGAGGGTGGGGGTGAGCCTGCCGCGGCCGACCACGGCCAGGAGCACGCCGACGAGCCCGGCCACCGCGACGATCAGGACACCCCAGGCATCGGCGGCCAGGCCGAACCCGTCGAAGCCGGCGGCGACGAGGGCTGCCGTGATGTTGGCGGCGGTGGCCACGCACACCCAACCGAGGTAGAGGCCCATGGTGCCGTCGACCAGAACGGTCTCCAGCAGGGACCGCGGGCGGGTGTGAAGGATGATGAGGAAGGCCCAGACCAGCACGGCCAGAAGCAGGACTATCACCGGAACGCTCAGCCAGAGCAGGTCGAACTGCACGCTGAGGATCCAGGCCGCGTTCAGCAGCAGCGAGGCGGCCACGGGGTAGCCGAGGCGGCGCTGGCGGGGGTCGGTCTTCTGCCTCGGCAGGAACTGCCAGATGGCGTAGAGCACCAGCCCGGCGTAGATCGGCGTCCAGATGGCGAAGGCCGGTCCGCCCGGGGCGATCGGAGTGGCATCGGCGGCCAGCGCTCCCCCGGAGGCGTTCTGGATGGGCGTGCCGCCCGCGGCGCCCGAGCCGATGAACGATCCGACGAGGGCGAGGATCGCACTGATCAGGACGGTGCTCTGGCGGAGCAGATCGCGAGATGTGGACATGGGGTTCTCCTCCGTCGCGGCGAATTGGTCAGCTAGCTGACTAACTCACGGTAGCAGTACATTGAGGGGGTGACCACTCCCGATGCCATGGCCCAGTGGCCGAACGGTCGACTGCTTTCCACGGCTGCCCGGCTGGTGGAGCATGCCTGGGTCGAAGCCCTCGCTTCCCTCGGCCTCACCCATGCCGGCCTGATTGTGCTGCACCTGCTCGGCGACGGAGCCCGAAGTCAGACCGAACTGGCCCGGCAGGCACGGGTGCAGACTCAGACTATGTCGCGCACCCTGGACAGGCTGGAGCGGGAGGGTCTGGTGGCACGCATCCGGGACGAGCGCGACGCCCGGCGCCACCTGGTGACCCGCACCGACGCGGGCACCGCCGCGTGGCAGCAGGCCCGCACCCTCGAGGCCGACGTGTTTCCGCCGCTCGAGAACGCCGACGAGCTGCGCGCAGCCCTGCTGCAGATCATCACAGCGTCGTCCGCAGAGCGCTGGTAGTCCGGCTCGCTCTGTCCCTGCTGGCTCAGAGCCCGCCGACGAGTCGCTTGAGCTGCTGCACCGATCGAGCAGTGTCGTCGAGGACAACGGGGACCGTGGCGTCGCTGCGCTCGGACCGGGCTACGAGCAAGCCGTAGACCAGGGTGTTCTCACCGCTTTCGTGGGCCGCCCGCGCGGCCTGGCCGAGCTCCTCGATGTAGAGCAGCCTGTCGTGCCGGTCGCCGAGCCGCTTCACCAGCGGTTTGGCCGCCCGGGCGACGTGCGCGTAGCGCCGACGGAGCTTCGCGAATCGGGCGGCAGCGTGGGCGCGCTTCGCGGCCGCTTTCTTCGCTGCCGTCCTGGCCGACTTCTTGGCGGCCGACTTCTTTGTGGGTGGCTTCGTCGCCGTCGCCTCGGCCACGGGGGCGGCTGACGCCACGGCGGCAGCGGCGTAACGCAGCCGGCGGGCGGCCTTGCGCACCTCGTGCAATGCCGGCTCGGGCTCATCCGCGTCGGACACCGTGGCGGTGCGCTGCTCAAGCGCGGCGACGGCCCTGCCGAGGTCCCGCTTGATCTCGGCGGCGGCGGGACGCTCCGCCTTCGGGGTGATCGGCGGCCAGGCCGTGAAGCTCTCGAGGGCATCAAGAAGCCGGTAGTAACGCGTACTCAGGAGATACTCCCGCACCGCGGCGAGGCCCTCCGCGTAGTCCCGGCGGGCTCCACCGACGAGCCGGGTTCGCGCATCCTCGGTGGGGTATTCGGCGACGCCGGCAAGTTCGTCGACCAACCGGGCGGCGCGCACTTCGGCGTCGCGGGCTCGACCCAGCTCGACTCCGAGGTGCTTGAGCTCGAAACGCAGCTCCTTCACCGGGGCCTTGTCGAACAACCTCGCGTAGACCGCGAGGACGCTGCGCAGGCGGCGCACCGTGGTCCGCATGTGATGGATCGCGTCCGGGGCATCCGCTCGCGCCCGGGGATCGGCGTCGACGAGGGTCGCGGTCAGGTCGCGGAGCGCTCCGACAACGACGGCACCAGCGGAGTCCGGCTGCTGCAGGGCGGGGGCGGGGAGCAGCCCCGGCAGCACCTCGGCGCCGTCGAGCTCGGTCAGGGACTCCACGCCCACGGCACGAGCGATCTTGGCCGCACTCGTGGACGGGGTGGCTCCGGCGGTGAGCAACACCTGTTCGACCGAATCGAGCAGTCTGGTGCGCTTCTTGCGGGTGTCGGGAGCGCCATCCAGAAGTTCGAGCTCCCATTCGCGCCACTTGCGGTACGTTCCACCGCGCACATCGGAGGCGGAGACGAGGTCGTCGGCGATCTCGGCGAGAGCCTGACCGTCGGTGTCGGTGAGTCGCACCGTGGTGCGCACAGTGCTCACCCGGGCCAGCGGGGTGAGCGGCCGGTCGCGCACAATCGCGCGAACGGGCTCGAGTACCTCGTCGGGGATGTGTTCAGTACCGTCGGCGTCGCCGATGTCCAGTGGCCAGTGCACCTCGATGCGCCCCTCGGCAGCCGGCATCTTGAGGTGCCAGCCGGCATCGCCGCCACCCTCACGGCGCCGCAGAACAATGCGGTGGCGGGCCAGGTCATGATCGGCAGTGTCGTAGTACACGGCCGTGAGCACAAAAGGCACCTCGGCCGGGTCGGCGGTGATGCCGTCGAGCCCCTGCAGCGACGGAACGGGCCGCAACCCCTCGACGTCGTACTTGCGCTCGATCTCGGTCTGCTCTCGCCCTGTCATGTGTCCTGTCTACTCCCTCGGCTCGGTCTGGAGAACAAAGACCACGCCGTGATCGTGCAGTTCGATGCTCAGGCGGTCGAGGCTGGACACAACGAGGTCGGCGTCCAGTTCGTCGGCCGAGTGAGTGCCGACAACGCCGATGGTTGCGCAGCCGGCTGCGCGACCCGCGGCGAGTCCGGCGGGAGCGTCTTCGACGACCACGCACTGGCGGGCGTCGAGGCCGAGCCTGTCGGCGGCCTCGAGGAACGGATCGGGCGCCGGCTTTCCCTTGACCGTGTCTTCGACGGTCACCACCGTGGCCGGGGCCGTGAATCCGGCGGATGCGAGACGGGTGCGGCACAGCTCCCGAGGACAGGACGTCACGATCGCTCGGCGTTCTTCGGGGATGACGGCCATCAGCTCGGCAGCACCGGGCAGGATGGTGATGTCGTCGGTGTCGCTGAGTTCGAGCTCGTTGACCCGGGCGAACGACGTCTCAACCTGGTGAGCCGGGACCAGATCGGCGATCATCTCGCGGCCCGGACGGCCATGCTGCACGCCGGCGAAGAGCGCACCCAGACCCATTTCGTCGGCCCACTGCTGCCAGGACCGGTTCACGGCCTTGGTCGAGTCGACCAGGGTGCCGTCCATGTCGAAAAGTACACCCTGAAAAACCCGCCCGAGCACGGCGTGCGCCTCACTCTCGGCAGCAGGCTCCGGAACCGCCTGCAAAATGCTCTGGAGATCGGCCTCGATATCAGCGCCGGCCATCCTTTCGCCAATGGTGCCGGCCGAGTTTTCGGAGGTCGTCATGGTGATTCCTTTTTCCGAAGCACCTTCGTGGTCACAGTCATGCTTCTCCTTCGACCCTAACGAAGCCGGTTGGCGGGCGGTAATTGCACGAGTGCCGACAGGCTCACGCGACCGGCGGACTCTCAGGCGGTGCTCTACTCGTTCTGTCGTCGGGTTTTCGGGTCGTGGGCGCGGTGTTGGGGTGGTTTTCGCCAGGTTCCGGTGGGGTCGATCCAGTGGGGTGCTTTGACTTCGGGCATGCCCAGGACCATCCGGATTTTCCAGCCGCCGGCGTTGTCGATGCCGTGATGGTGGCGCCAGCACAGCAGCACCCCGTTCGAGACGTTGGTCGGGCCGCCGTGCTGCCACGGTGTCACATGGTGCACCTCGGTCCATTGCGGTGGGCAGGTACAGCCCGGAATGATGCAACCACCATCTCGGGCGGTGATCGCCCTACGTTGCAGCGGCGTGAAGCAGCGGACTGTGTCGCCGAGGGCGAGGACGGCGCCGGTGCCGCCGAAGAAGACCGGCCGGAAGCCGCCGTTGTCGACCATCTGGTTGATCGTCTTCATCGAGATCGGCCCCTCGACGCCGTCGATCCAGCCGACCCCGACCCCGGTGTGCAGGTCGTGCGCGTTCACGTGCACCATCACCGTCGGCGGTATCCCGCCCATGGTCGGGGTGCGGGGGTCTTGGGCGACCTGGACGAGGATGCCGCGAAGGATGTCGGCACGTTTCTGGCCGCCGTCGCGTTCGTCGAGGATCTCGCCGGGCACGAGTTCGCCGGCCTCGATGCGCTGCTGCTCGTCCGTGGACGGGAACGCGGGGGCGCTGCGGGCGGACTGGAAGGTGTTGAACAGGGTCTGCATGATGCCCTTGAGCTCCGGCGTCACCCCGCCGCGCAGCGGGTGCAACCCTTGGCTGAGTTTGCCGAACGAGAATGTGGATTTGGCTTCGAGGATCTCCGCGGTGGGCGCGGCCCCGTCCGGGTTCAACACCGCCTGCCACGTCGCCGCCATCTCCCGGATCCGGTCCGCCGGGAACGTGAACCCGGCCGAGTCGCCCAGGCGAGCGATCGGTCCCGTGCAGGCAGGCCCGGCACCGTCGGTGTCGGTGTGAGTGGCGGTGTTGGTGGCGGTGTTGGTGTCGCCGGGGCCGGGGGTGCGGCCGAATACCGACCCGGTCGCGGATTCCACCAGCTCGGCCTCACCGCCGTCCACCAGCGACTGGTCCGCGTCGAAGCGGCCGTGCACTTTGTAGTCAGCCAGGCCCTTCACGATGTTCTCGGCCGCGTCGATGCCGATCTCGCCGGCGGTCATTGCTGCGGCCACGAACGGGAACTCGGGCTCCAGGACCGTGCCGCCCAGCATCCGCGGGGAGACCTTCTCACCCAGGGCCACGCGTCGTTTCATCTCCGGCACCGACGTGCCGGTCAGCCCGATCAGCAGATCATTCTGGTGCGACGCCCCCAACCGCCAGGCCAACGACTCCGCGCCCAGCCCACTGCGGGACCGGTAACCCACCACGGTCGCGGTGGCCACCCGGGCGGCATCCACCGGCCGGCCGGTGCGCTCGACCATCTGTGTCAATGCGACCACCTCCGGGTCACTCAACGCGTTCACGTCGATGGAATCCATCACCGCCATCACCGTCCGGGCAGCATCATCCAACGCCTGGAGCTTCTGACCGAACGCACCGGTATGCGCGCGCTGCACCCCCGGCAGCTCGGCCGGATCCCGCCACTCGGGCCGCGGCTTGGAGCGGCCCCGACCAATCTGGCCGGGACGGGGCGAGCCTTTGGTGGGGCCAGCCGCAGTGTTCGTGGAAGTGTCGGTCGTGTCGGTGAAAATGGTGGCATCCAGTGCCGGGAGGGGATCCGGACCGGCCAGACCGGTGTTCCAGTCGTGCAGGTTCGACCCGGTGGGAGTCGTTCCCGTCGGTGCGGTGGAGCCATTATCCAGCTCGTCGTCCATACCCCCATTCTCTCACGAATCGCACCTATATGCGAGGAAATGTCAGAAAGTTCCGAAACGGATATCAAAAACATTTCCTAACTGCAGAGGATGGCTCGCGGGGTCTCGACAGGCTCGACCGACGGGGATGGGCGCGTTGTCGGGGACGGGTTGCGGGGTCTCGACACGCTCGACCGACGGGGATGGCGCGTTGTCGGGGACGGGGTGCGGGGTCTCGGCAAGCTCGACCGACGGGATGGGTGCGTTGTCGGGGACGGGTGCGGGGCTGGTTCGACGAGGCCAGCACGGCGTCGACGGCGGTTCAGGGCACCCCCCGAACAGGAATCCCGCGCGCGGCGGCTGCTGCGGAGTTCCACGGGACATGGTCGGACGAGATGGCTACGCTGAGTTCATGAACCTTCCTCCCGTCGCCGCCCGGAAGCCCACGCGGCGTATCCACCACAACGATGTGTTCGTCGACAATTACGAGTGGATGCGCGACAAGGACGCCCCGGAGGTCATCGCGCACCTCACTGCCGAGAACGCATACACGGATTCCCGCACCAGCCATCTTGAGCTGCTGCAGGAGCAGATCTTCGAGGAGATCAAGGACCGCACCCAGGAGACCGACCTCAGCGTTCCGGTGCGCCGTGGGCAGTGGTGGCACTACACCCGCTCGGTGGAGGGACAGGAATACGGCATCCACTGCCGCGCGCCCATCTCGGGTCCGGATGACTGGACTCCCCCGGTCATCGAACCGGCGACCGGCACAGACGCGACCGGCACCGACTCGACCGGCGCACACACGGGTGACGCCGCCCCCGGCCTGCCCGGCGAGCAGGTGCTGCTTGACGACAACGCCGAGGCCGCGGGCCACGACTTCTACTCCCTCGGCAGCTTCGACGTGAGCGACGACGGCAGCACCCTGCTCTACGCCGTCGATATCGAGGGCGACGAGCGCTACACGGTGCGGATACGCACCATCGCCACGGGCGAGAACCTGGCCGACGAAATCCCGAACACCAGCGCCGGCGCGCTCTTCGACCCGAGCGGCCGATACGTGTTCTACACGACCGTCGATGACGCCTGGCGCCCCGATACGGTTTGGCGCCACGAGGTCGGCACCTCGGTCGAGGCTGACGTGACGGTGTTCACCGAGCCCGACGAGCGTTTCTGGGTGGGCGTCGGCCGTTCGCGCAGCAACCGATACCTCATGATCGAGGCCGGCTCCAGCGTCACCAGCGAGACCTTCCTTCTTGACGCCGCCGACCCCACCGGCGAGTTCACGGTGGTCTGGCCGCGGCGCGACAACGTGGAGTACGACGTGGAGCACGCCGTCATCGACGGCGAAGACCGCCTGCTGATCGTGCACAACCACAACGCTGTGAACTTCGAGCTCGTCAGCGTGCCGGCCGCCGATCCGAAGGACCCGGGCCGGGTGGTGCTGCCGCACAGCGAGCGCATCCGCCTGGAAAGCGTCGACGCGTTCCGCGACTTCGTGGTGGTCGAATACCGCAAAGACGGCCTCACCCGGGTGGCCTACGCCACCAAACGCGGCGGCGGCCTCACCGAGATCACCTTTGACGAGGAACTCTTCTCGGTGGGCACCGGCGGCAACCCCGAATGGAACCAGCCGACCATCCGTCTGGGCTACACAAGCTTTGTGACCCCTTCGACGGTCTACGACTACGTGGTCGCCACCGGCGAGCTGCGCCTGCTCAAGCAGCAGCCGGTGCTCGGCCACTACGACCCGACCCTGTTCGAACAGCGCCGCGAATGGGCCGTTGCCGCCGACGGCACCCGGGTACCCATCTCCATCGTCTACCGTTCCGACCTCGTCGAGCCCGGCGTCCCGGCCCCCACCCTGCTCTACGGCTACGGCTCCTACGAGATCAGCATCGACCCGTCCTTCAGCATCTCCAGGCTCAGCCTGCTTGACCGCGGCATGATCTTCGCGGTCGCCCACGTGCGCGGCGGCGGCGAGCTCGGCCGGCTCTGGTACGAAAACGGCAAGACCCACCAGAAGCGCAACTCGTTCACCGACTTCGTCGCCTGCGCCGAGCACCTCATCGACTGCGGCTACACCTCGCCGGACAAGCTCGTCGCCGAGGGCCGCAGCGCCGGCGGACTACTGATGGGCGCCGTGGCGAACATGGCGCCGTCCCTGTTCTCCGGCATCCTCGCCGGGGTGCCGTTCGTCGATCCGCTCACCTCGATCCTCGACCCGAGCCTGCCGCTCACCGTGATCGAGTGGGACGAGTGGGGCGACCCGCTGCACGACGCCGAGGTGTACGCCTACATGAAGACCTACTCACCGCTGGAGAACGTGCACCAGACGCACTACCCGCGGATCCTCGCCGTCACCAGCCTCAACGACACCCGGGTGCTCTACGTGGAGCCGGCCAAGTGGGTGGCGAGACTCCGCGAGGTGGGGGCGGATGCACTGCTGAAGACCGAGATGTCCGCCGGCCACGGCGGCGTCTCGGGTCGCTACGCCGGCTGGCGCGAGCGGGCCTTCGACTACGCCTGGCTGATTGACGCGGCCGGGGCGCATCCGTCTGGTGAGGGCGAATTCGCCTCCCTCAGCGGCGCAGACGGCGGTACTGCATAGCCTGCCGATGGCCGAATGGGGGGAACCTGGTCGGCGACGGTGTGTGACCCAGTAAAGTGAGCAGGTCGCGGCAGTGTGTCCGCAAGCTACTTGGTCTCGGAGGGGGGACTCGACAGTGACGTCTGTGTCGGCCATCCCGCGTCCTCGACCGCGGCTGTCGCGTGCCGATTACGTCGTGTTCGGTGGCATCGGCGTGGTGCTGCTCGTCAACCTCATCGACCTGGTTTTCCACGGCGTCGGATCCAACCCGCTCGTTGACGGCTGGTTGGCCGTGCTCAGCAACTGGGCAGCCGTGGTTCTGGTCTGGCTGGCCGTCAACCGGGTACGCCTCACCCGGCCCGACATCCTCCTCGCCGCGGCAGCGGTGACCGCACTGGCCGTGGGTGACACCGCGTACAGGCTGCTGCCCGACGATGCCGGCGCCGAACTCATACCCTCGCTCGCGGACACCTGCTATCTGATGTTCTACGTCTTCATGGTGGGCGTGCTCGCCGTGATCGCCCACCGTGGGTTGCGCGCTCAGGCCTGGCCGGTGCTCCTTGACAGCGCCGTCGGCGCGTTGGGCGCCGCCTCGGTGCTCGCCGTGCTGCTCTCCCCCGCCCTGGAAACCGGCGGCCCGTTTTCGGTGACCGTCTTCCTCAGCATGGCGTTCCCGGTGCTGGACCTGCTGCTCATCGCGGCCCTCGCCGGCGTCGCTGCGATCCCGGGCCGGGTGTTAGGTCGCTCCGGGCTACTGTTGACCGCCGGTCTGCTGCTCTTCGCGGGGGCCGACACCGTCTACGCCGGGCAGGCGCAGGTCGAGTCGGTGCTCATCGGATCGGCCCTTACCGGCGCATGGGCGATCGGCTTCGCTCTCATCACAGCGTGGGTGCTCGCCTCGGTGCGCCGCCGCACCCTGCCGGAGCACTCGTCGATCACCGCCGTCGCCGACGGCACCGTCTACGCCGCCACCTCGGTGGCGGCCCCGATGTCGGCCACGGCCGCCGCCCTGACCGTGCTGCTGCTGGCCAGCCAGACCCACGTCTCGGTACTGGCCGTCGGCCTCGCCGGCGGCACTCTGGCACTGGCCGCGATCCCGCTCGCCTTCAGGCAGCGCCAGCTGCACTCGCTCTCACGTACCGACGACCTGACCGGCCTGCCCAACCGCCGCGCCCTGGCGGTGGATGTCGCCGCCCGGCTGCATGACGTCGACGCCCGGCCGAGCGCCCTGCTGGTGCTGGACCTGGACAGGTTCAAGGAAGTGAACGACAGCCTCGGCCACGAAGCGGGCGACCAGCTGCTCGGCCAGATCGGCGCCCGGCTCTCCGCCGCCCTCCAGGCCGGTGATCTGCTCGCCAGGCTCGGCGGCGACGAATTCGCTGTTCACCTGCACCACGCCGACCGCAAACGCGCCACGGCCATGGCTCGCCGGTTACGCCTGGTGACCGCACGGCCCATCGTCATCGGCGGCCTCAGCCTCGAGGTCGGGCTGAGCATCGGCATCGCTCTGGCACCTGAGCACGGTTCAGACCTGAGCGGGCTGATGCGCAAGGCCGACATGGCCATGTACACGGCGAAGTCCAGCCGGGTAGGCCAGCACGTCTACTCCCCCGGCGACGACAGCAACGACGAGGCCCGCCTGCGCACCCTGCACGAACTGCGCATCGCGCTGGCCGAGAACCAGCTCGTGCTGCATTACCAACCCAAGGTGCACCTGGCCACCGACACCGTGCCGGGCGTCGAGGCACTGGTGCGCTGGAACCACCCCACGCGAGGACTGTTGTACCCCGCCGCGTTCCTGGATGTGGCCGAAAACGGTGGCCTGATGCGCACCCTCACCCGGGTGGTCCTCGAACTCGCCCTCGACCAGGCCGTGCTCTGGCAGGCCCAGGGGCGCACGGTGACAGTGGCCGTGAACCTGTCGTCGCGGTCGCTGGCCGACTACCAGCTCGCCGGGGTGGTCACCTCGATGCTCACCGACCGGGGGCTGCCCGGCTCCGCCCTCATGCTCGAGGTCACCGAGGAATTCCTGCTGGTGGACCGCGACCGCGCCCGCAACATCCTGCTGCGCCTGCGGAACGCCGGCGTACTGATCGCCGTCGACGACTTTGGCACCGGCTACAGCTCGCTCGCCTACCTGCGGGACTTGCCGATCGACGAGCTCAAGCTCGACCAGTCCTTCGTCATCCCGATGCTCGACGACGACAGGGCGTCGGCGTTGGTCGCGTCCTCGATCCACCTCGGCCACAGCCTGGGCATGCGCATCGTGGCCGAGGGCGTGGAGACCGCGGAGGTGCTCCACCAACTGGAACGCTTCGGCTGTGACGTGGCCCAGGGCTATCAGCTGTCCCGCCCGATTCCCGCGGCGGAGCTGGAACGCTGGCTCGACGCTCGCACGGCGCTGCCTGCCGGGATGCGGGCCATCCGGTAGCCGTCCGCTGCGGGTGTGCCCGGCGCGCGAGTGGGAATAGAGTGACCCCGAGCGAAGGAGCACACCATGCAGATCGACAGGGTCGAACTTGAACCGCGCACCCTGCTGGGGGTACACGAGAACGTGAAAATGGCTGACCTCACCGAGTACTTCGGGCGGGCCTTCGAGGTGTCCGCCGCAGCCATGGCCGCCCAGGGGCTGACGCCCGCCGGGCCGCCGCTGGCGCTGTATCACGGCATGCCCACCGACACCGTCGACGTCACGGCGGGCTTCCCCATCGCCGGGCCCGCCCACGGCACGGCCGATGTCGTCGTGACCGAGCTGCCGGCCGGATCAGCCATCGCGAGCGTCTACACGGGGCCGTACGACGGGATGACCCGCACCTACGACGAGATCGCCGCCTGGTTGCGGGAGCAGCACCTCACCCCCGGCATGGACATGTGGGAGGAATACCTCAGCGATCCCGAGACGAATCCCGACCCCGCGACCTGGCAGACCCGGATCGTTTTCCCGCTGACCTGAGCGGACGCCCCGGCCCGGCTGTCGGCGGGTGCGTGAGACCATTGAGCCATGCCGCCCACCCCGCCGTCGCCTGGCGCCGCCGACTGGAAGTCGGCCGTTGAGGCCCTGACCGGCCCGGCCGCGGCGGAGCCGACCCTGCCGCCCGTCGCCGAGCCCGGCGACGGCGCCCGCACGGCCATGGGCCTGCTCTTCGAGTTGCGCGAGCAGACCCCGCGCAGCAACGACCGCTGGCGCGGGGCCACCGCCGTGCGTGCCTCGGCCGGCCGGGCCAGGACCGGCGCCATCCGGCTCGGCGTGCGTCCGGTCCTCCGCAGCGACTCCGGCAAGTGGGTGAAGTCCACGATCACCTGGAGCAACGTGGGCTACCAGCTCAATCGGCAGAACCTCAACGTGGCGCAGCACCGCTGGTTCTGCCAGTTCGTGCCGCTGCACAGGGTCGACCGGCCGGTCTACAACGGCCAGGACACCGAGTGGCTCTACCTCGACGAGTTCGAGAGCCCCCTGCTCTGGCACCTGCTCGCCGAGGCCCAGCGGCTGGGCATCGGCCTCACCGGCAGCCACAAGGACGCCGCCGTGACGGTGGCCGCCACGGCGAGTGTGCTGCTCGATGCGGTGCAGACTACTGAGGCCCTGACCCTCTCCCCCGTGCTCAGCATCGACGGGCACCGGCATCCGGTCGGCGACGCCGGCGCACTCGGCGACCACGGCGTCTACGCGTACAGGCTCGGCGCCGACCCCGCCATCGTGCTGGCCCCGAGCCTCGAGCCGCTCAGCGCCGAACAGCGCCGGCTCCTCGGCGGCACCGGCGACCGGGCCGCGGTGCAGCCCGGCCTGGTGGTGCCGGCCGGCGAGGTCGACGAGTTCTTGCGCGAGTATTACCCCACCCTGCGCCGCAGCCTGCCGATCGTCAGCACGGATGCCTCCATCGAGTTCCCGCCGCCGCCCCCGCCGGTGCTCGTGCACACCGTGAGCTTCGAGCCGAAGCAGGCGGTGCGGCTGGATTGGCAGTGGCAGGGCGACCGCGACGAGCAGGCCGAGACCGAGGTGCTGGACCGGGTGACGACCGCCGTGCCCGACCTGTCGGCGCCGGCCGATCCTGACGCACCAACCGTGACCCTCAAGGGCCTCCCCGCCGCTGAGTACACCGACCGAACCCTGCCCAGGCTCGAGACGATCGCGGGGGTGCGGGTGCAGCTGGTGGGCGACAAGCCGGACTACCGCGAGCTCACCGGAGCCCCGCAGCTGATCGTGACGACGGTGGAGACCGAGAAGCGCGACTGGTTCGACCTCGGCGTGATCGTGCGGATCGACGGCCGCAGCATCCCGTTCAACCCGATCTTCACGGCGCTCGCGAAGGGGCGCAAAAAACTGCTCCTGGTGGACAACAGTTACCTCTCGCTCACCCAGCCGGTGTTCGACAGGCTGCGGGAGCTCATCGAGGAGGCCAGGGCGCTGTCGGAATGGGAAACCGGGCTGCGCATCAATCGGCACCAGGCCAGCCTGTGGTCGGACTTCGAGGACCTCGCGGACGAGACCGAGCAGGCCGTGTCATGGCGGGCCGCTGTGGGCGGGCTGCTTGCCCTCGACCGCGGTGCCGCGGATGCCGCGGCCCTGCCCAGGGCCACGCCGCTGCCGGCCGGGCTGACCGCCACCTTGCGCCCGTACCAGCTGGCCGGATTCGAGTGGCTGGTCTTCCTCTGGGAGCACGGCCTGGGCGGCATCCTTGCCGACGACATGGGGCTGGGCAAGACTCTGCAGGTGCTGGCGCTGCTCAGCCACGCCGTGCAGACCCCGGCCGACGAGCCTGCGGAGACTGCGGAGCCCCGCCGGCCGTTCCTGGTCGTGGCGCCCACCTCCGTGGTCTCCAACTGGCTCGCCGAAGCGGCCCGGTTCACGCCGGGCCTCCGCGTGCGCTCGGTGACCAGCACCCAGGCCACCAGCGGCCGCAGCCTGGCCGACCAGGCCGAGGGCGTCGACGTTCTCGTCACCTCCTACGCGCTGCTCCGCCTCGACTTCGACGCCTACCAGGCGCACGGTTGGTCGGGGCTGATCCTCGACGAGGCCCAGTTCGTGAAGAACCGCACCTCTCAGCTGCACCGCGCGGCCCGCGACCTGAACGTGCCCTTCAAGCTGGCCGTCACCGGCACACCCCTGGAGAACAACCTGCTCGAACTCTGGGCGCAGTTCGCCATCGTGGCGCCGGGCCTGTTCCCCTCGGCCCGCCGCTTCACCGAGGAGTACCTGCGCCCGGCCGAACGCAAGGTGCGCTCCCAGCGCGAGCTGATCGACCGGCTGCGGCGGCGCATCCGCCCACTGATGCTGCGGCGCACCAAGGATGTCGTGGCCAGGGACCTGCCGGCCAAGCAGGAACAGGTGCTGCGCATCGACCTCGACCCCGAACACCGCGAGATCTACGACACCTTCCTGCAGCGCGAGCGGCAGAAGCTGCTGGGACTGATGGACGACCTCGAGGCCAACCGGTTCATCGTGTTCCGCTCGATCACCCTGCTGCGGATGCTGAGCCTGGATGCCTCGCTGGTCGACGACCAGTACGCCGGAGTGCCCTCGAGCAAGCTCGACGCGCTGTTCGAGCAGCTCGACGAGGTGATCGCCGAGGGGCACCGGGCCCTGATCTTCAGCCAGTTCACCTCTTACCTCGCCCTGGCGGCCGCCCGTCTGGACGCCCGCGGGGTGCGGTACAGCTACCTCGACGGCTCGACCGCCGACCGGCCCGGCGTCATCGACCAGTTCAAGGCCGGGGACGCACCGGTGTTCCTGATCAGCCTCAAGGCCGGCGGCTTCGGTCTGAACCTCACCGAGGCCGACTACGTGTTCCTGCTCGACCCCTGGTGGAACCCGGCCAGCGAGAACCAGGCCATCGACCGCACCCACCGCATCGGCCAGACCCGCAACGTGATGGTCTACCGGCTGGTGGCCGCCGACACCATCGAGGAGAAGGTGATGGCGCTCAAGGAGTCCAAGGCCAAGCTGGTCGAGGCGGTCCTCGACGACGACGCGGTCTTCGCACAGTCCCTCACCCCCGAAGACATCCGGGGCTTACTCGAATAGGGTCCTCGGGGTTACTTGACGAGGGCGAAGCCGCCGGTCCAGCCGATGGAGGAGCCGGCCGCGAGGGTCAGCTGCAGGAAGCCGAGGGCTTCGAGCTCACGGGCGCGCTTGAGGGCGCCGGCGTCGAGGGCGAGTACACCACCGGCGATCAGCAGGGCGATCAGGGCGTCCTTGGCGGATGCGTCGTCGCCGGCGACGAGCACCGTGGTGGGGGCGACGCCGTTGACACCATTGGTGGCCAGGGTGGCGGCGAAGGTGGTGTTGAAGGCCTTGAGCACCCGGGCGCCGGGAACGGTCTCGGCGATCACCTGCGCGGCCGAGCCATCCGCCGGCACGACGAGCGAGTCGAAGGTGGCGAAGTCCAGCGGGTTGCTGATGTCGACCAGGATCTTGCCGTCCAGCTGGCCGGCGTACTGTGCCAGCACCCCGGCGACCGCCGGGTACGGCAGGGCCAGAACGACGATTTCACCGGTGAGGGCATCACCGGCGACTCCCGACGTGACGGATTCGCCGGCCAGAGCCGCCGCCGCCGCGGTCTTCTCGGCGTCCTGTGCCAGCAGCTGAACCGAAGCGCCGCCCTTCGCCGCGATCGTCGCGATGGCGGTTCCCATGTTGCCGGCTCCGATGATGCTGATGCTCGTCATGACATACTCCCTCTCGCCTTGCGGCGGATAATTAGTTGTTGATACAAGTAACGTACCGGCTTTTAGTTGTCGCGTCAACCAAAGCGGGACCTGCTTGATAAGCTATCCCCATGGACACGAACGAAACGCCCGCCGTGCAGGGACTCAACCAGGCCCAGCTGCACGCCTGGCTGCGCTTCGTTGCGGTGGTGGAGCTGGTGCCCGGGCTGCTCGACTCCCAGTTGCAGCGCGACTCCGACCTGAGCCACTTCGAGTACTACGTGCTCGCGATGCTCTCCGAAGCGCCCGACCACACCCTGCGAATGACCGGGCTGTCCTCGATGACCAATTCCAGCCTGCCCCGGCTCTCGCACGTGGTGCGCCGGCTCGAAGACCGTGGCCTGGTCAAGCGCACACCGTGTCCGAGCGACCGGCGCGCGACGAACGCCAGTCTCACCGAGGAGGGCTGGACCGTCGTGCAGGCCGCGGCGCCCGGGCACGTGCGCACCGTGCGGGAGAACGTGATCGACCCACTCACCGACGAGCAGGTGGCGCAGCTGGACGCGATCTCGAACCAGCTGCTGATGAAGCTCGACCCCACCAACCGTCTCAACCCCGGGGCCCCGAAAGGAGTCTGAGCCATGCGGATCACCCGACTCGAACCCGGCGAGGTCTTCGTCTTCGGGTCCAACGCGACCGGGCTGCACGCGGCCGGTGCCGCCGCCCTGGCGCACGAGAGGTTCGGCGCGGTTTGGGGCCAGGGCCACGGGCTGCACGGTCAGTCGTATGCGATCGACAGCATGAGCGGGTTGGCGGTACTGCAGCACGAGGTGACCGGGTTCGTTCGGTTCGCGGCCGAGCATCCGGAGCTCAGGTTTCTGGTGACCGAGATCGGCTGCGGCATCGCCGGCTACACGCCCACCGAGGTCGCCCCGTTTTTCGCGGAGGTCGGCGCCAATGTCGTGCTGCCGGAGCGGTTCGCGGCTGAGCTCGAGCGTTAGACGGCGGGCCCCTCGACGAGGTCGATGAAGGCACTCAGCTGCGCGAGAGTGCCCGCGTTGTGGGGCAGGGCATCCGTGAGCGCGGGCGAATAGAGCAGGTACGCCGCCCACTGCGCGCGGGAGATGGCCACGTTGAGCCGGTTGGCAAGGAGCAAAAACTCGAGCCCGCGCGGCACCTCCTCGGCGCTGGATGCGGCGAGCGACACGATGGCCACGGCCGCCTCCCGGCCCTGGAACTTGTCGACGGTGCCCACGCTGACCTCGTGCCAGCCGTCCCTGGCCAGCCGCTGCCGGATCACCTCGACCTGCGCGTTGTACGGGGCGACGACGATGAGGTCGTGCTGGCCGAGCGGGGTGCTCTCACCGTTCACGGTCCAGGGGCGGCCCAGCAGCGAGCCGATCAGCTCGGCCACGGCGTCGGCCTCTTCGGATGACGAGGTGGAATTGAGGGTGTGCGGCACGGGCAGCGGATGCAGGCCGGGCTCGACGCCGTCGAGGTGCCGGGCGGCGGCCCGGGACTCGAGTTTGCCCTCGTAGGAGAGCCTGGAGACGGGCGCACACACCGCGGGGTGCATGCGCCAGCTCTTAGCCAGGAAGTAGCCGAACTCGGCCGGCAGCACATCGTGCCCGTGGGTGAGCCAGCCGAGCGCGGATACGTCGACGGGCTCCGGATGCGAACCCTGGCTCACTTGCGGCAGCTGCTGAGGGTCGCCGAGCAGCAGCAGGCGCCGCGCAGACACCGCGGAGGCGATGGTGCTGGCCAGCGAGAACTGGCCGGCCTCGTCGATCACGAGCAGGTCGAGCGAGCCCGGTTCGATGCGGGTGGCGTTGCTGAAGTCCCAGGCGGTGCCGCCGAGCACGAAGCCGCCGGCCTGACCGGTGAACTCGGCGAAGCCGGTGGGTGCGAGCGCGGTCCAGCCGTTCTCCCGCGGTTCCTCCCCCGCCTTGGCCTTCTTTCCCACGTGCCCGGATGCGAGCCCGGCCTTGAGCACGGCGCTGAGCATGTTCTCCACTGTCGCGTGCGACTGGGCGACCACGCCGATCTTCCAGCCGTGATCGCGTACGAGCTCGGCGATCACCCGAGAGCCTGTGTAGGTCTTGCCAGTGCCGGGCGGGCCCTGCACCGCCAGGTAGGACCTGTCGATGCTGAGCAGGCTGTCGCGGATGGCGGTGGTGATGTCGCCGTTCACCGGTGGAAGCGATTCGTTGGTCGAGCTTGTCGACGCCGTGCTGAGCCTGTCGAAGTAGACCGAGCGCCGCGGCGGCACCCTCCGCAGAACGTCCAGGGCCGCATCCGGCAGCATGGCCGGCAGGGCGTCGAGCACCCGCTGCCCCCACTCGGCGATCGCCGGCACCTGCGTGCCGGGCGGTGGCGGCGTGGCCGGGGACAGCGCCATCGGCAGCTGGTCGTAGGCGTCGACGCCGCGGCCGAGCTTCTCGGTGACGTAGAGCACCTCTTCACCGGTGGCCTCATCGACCAGGCCGGTGATCTCGGTGCGCTCGTGCGCCAGCCGGGAGCCGGGCTCGCCGGTCTGCGCGAGCGGCGGGTAGGGCGCGTCATAGAGCAGGAACGGTTTCTGGCCGAGCTTGAGCGAACTGCCCGGCGCCGGCTCGCCCTCGATGCGCAGCAGCCTGGACAGGTTGCGGTCCCGGCCCACCAGCGCCCAGTCACGCTCGACCGTGACCTGCGCCACGATCAACACGTCCCGGGTCGCCGACCACTCGTCGACGGGGTTGCGCAGCCTGTCGAAGTGCTCCTGCCAGAACTTCTTGCCCTCCCGGCGGTGGTAGTCGATGGCGGCGGAGGCCAGGGCGATCGCGGTCTGGTCGGCCGTGCGGTCGCCGGGCGGAGCATCCGCCACCTCGGCCGCCAGCGCCAGGTAGACCGGGCTGGGCTCCCGCACCGGGATGGCCAGCTCCAGGTCGCGGGCGGCGGCGCGAGGGATGCCGGCCTCGTCGGCGCGGGCGAGCAGCCAGTCGCGCAGGCGCAGCGTGGAGAGGCAGTCGTATTCGTTGTAGTCGGCGATGGCGTCGAGCTTGGTCTGGGCGGCATCCGTCTGTCCGGCCCGGAACAGGTCGCGGGAGTCGGCGTATTCGGTGATCGAGTCGGCGGCGTTGTCGACGCCCTCGCGGTGGTCGTCACCCATGTAGAGCGGTTCGAGCTTCTTGATCGAATAGCTGCGGGAGCCCACCCGCAGGCTCTTCTTGACCACGGGGTAGAGGTCCACGAGCACATTGCTCTGGAGCAGATCGTCGACGGCGTCTTCGCCGACCCCGTGCCGGGCGGCCAGGGCGAGCAGGTGGGTACGTTCGTAGGCGGCGTAGTGGTAGATGTGCAGGGCCGGGTGCTGGACGCGGCGCTCGGTCACGTAGGCCAGGAAGTCCATCAGCGCCTGGCGTTCCTCGGCATAGTCGTGCGCCCAGAACGCACGGAAGGTGCCGTCGGTCTCGATCAGGCCGAAGAGGTAGTCCAGGCCCCAATCCGGGCTGTCGGTGCCCGCGGCGGTCTCGCTGTAGAGCGGGTCACCCTCGAAGTCGAAAAAGATGTCACCGGGGTCGGGCTCCGGCAGGGCGCCGAGCGCCACCGGGTTGTAGACCTCGACCGCGGGGGCGTCGGCGTGGCCTGGCTGCCCGGTGGCGAGCTGGCGGGACTGCAGCTGCAGCCGGGCCTGGGCGCGCAGAGCCACCACGGTGGCGTCGACCAGTCCGTCGACCGGCCCGGTGCTCGCCGCCAGGGCCTCGATCGTGGTCAGGCCGGCCTCCAGCAGGTGCCGGCGCTGGGTGAGCCGCATGCCGGCTACGAGCAGCACGTCCCGGTGCGCCTCCACCTCCACGGAGCAGGCCGCGCAGCGCCCGCAGGCCGTGTAGCGCGGGTCACCCCACGGGGTGGGCTCCGGGTCGGCGATTCGTTCGTCGATGAGGCGTTCGAGCCGCGCACGGCGCTTGCGGTACACCGGCAGGATGTCGCGCAGCCGGTGCGAGCTCGTGCGTCCGTCGCCGAGCAGCAGGTGCACCTGCTCGCCGGTGCGGATGCCGAGCCTGTCCAGCTGGTCGCTGTACGCGGCCACCTGCAGCAGCGCGGTGATCTTCGCGGAGCGCGCCAGCTTGGTGTCGTAGACCTCGTAGGCGCCGTCGTCTGTGCGCATGATGAAGTCGGCGAACCCGACGAAGCGGCCGTCGAAGAAGGTGGCCTGAAAGAGCACATCGGACCCGGCCCGGAACGCGTCGGCCGTGACGGCGGCCGCCTCCGGCAGTTCCCTCATCGACGGGCGGGCGAACTCGACCACATCGCGGCTTTGCCGCAGCCGTTCCAGGTAGCGCAGCTCGTGTGCGTCGCCGAGCGCGCCGGCACGGCGCAGCATGGCGTCACCCTCGTCGGGCACGGTGTCGATGCGGCCGAGTTTGCCGTCGAGCTTGCGCATCAGCGCCCACTCGCAGCCCGCGGCGGCGCCGAGGTCGCTCGCACTGAAGATGACTGTTTTGTCGAGCGTCGAATCGAGCAAGAACACTGGTGCGCCTCCACCTGCTGGGATCTGGTCAGGTTACCGGAGGCCACCGACACCGGCCCGCACCCCGCAGCGCGCCCGCCGGTCTACGCTTATCTGGTGACCACAGTTCTCGTGCACGAACCGGATGCCTCCCGCTACGCTCTCTACATCGACGGCGAGCTCGCCGCCCTGGCCGACTACCTCGTGCGGGGCGACACCGTGTCGTTCAACCACACATTCACCGATCCTCGCCGCCGCGGGCAGGGCCTGGCCGGGCAAGTTGTGTCCTTCGCGATGGACGACGTGGAGGCGACGAGCACCCGGGCTGTGTCCCCAGACTGCTGGTACGTGGGCAAGTGGTTCGCGAAGCATCCGGAGCGGGCGAACCTGCTGCGGGTGCGCGGCTAACGGACCTGTTCGCCGCCGTCGCCACGCTGCCGCGCTCGAGGCGCATCCGCGCGCCTCGCGGCACCCCTTATGCGTCGCGGCACACCCTGTGCCTCGCGGCACACGAAACAACCTGTGCCGCCGGGACTAACCTGTGCCGCCGGGACCTAACCGTGCCGCGCGACCCGGCCAGCGCCGCCGAAACCGGCGCGGCCGGCGCGTAGTCGAGCGGATCAGGCCCCGGCGAAGCGGGCGCTGGACAGCCGGGCGAGGGTGGCCTCGTCGACGATGGGAATGCCGTAGTCGCGGGCCTTGCGGGCCTTGCCGGAGAGTGAATCGGCGTCGGCCGCCACGAGCAGCTTGACCTTCTTGGTCACCGCCCGCCACGGCACCAGGCCGAGCTCGCGCAGCTCCCGCTCCAGTTCGCTGCGAGTGCGGCTCATCTCGCCCGTCAGCACGACCAGATCGCCGGCCACCAGCACGAAGTCGGCGCCGGCCGGCGCCGCGACGGCCGGAGCCGGGGTCTGCTGTCGGGTCTCGTCGAGCGCCGCGGCGATGGTCGCGGTGGGAATCGCGAGGAGCATTCCCACGCTCACCAGGTCGGCGAGCTCGGCGCCGGTGAGGATGCCGTCCGACCAGGCGAGCGCGGTCAGCGCGGCGAAGTACTGCCGGTGCAGCGCCTCGCAGGTGGCCCGGTTCAGGCCGAGCTCGCCGGCCAGCCGCACCAGCGACTGGGCCTCGTGCACCGACAACGCCCGGTCGAGCAGGCACCGATCGAGCAGGGCCAGATAGTCGACGTATTCGGCCGGGCCGGCCACATCCGGCAACCGGGTGGTGATGCGCTCGAGGAAGGAGTCCGCGGTCATCGGGTGCGACGAGACAGTGCGGGCGCACCACGCCGTGGACGATACCGCGCCGGCCGGCCAGGCCGCGGCGGCGGCGGCGGCGGCGAGGTGCGCGAACCAGAACTCCGGCGCATCCGCCGCCTCGATGTACGCGGCGAGCAGCCGGGCGGTGGCGAGAGCGTCGACGGAGGCCCGGTGGGCGCCGTCCAGATCGATGTCGAGGGCCGCGCAGCAATCGGCGAGGGAGCGCCCCGCGCCGGGCAGGAAGTCCCGGGCCAACTGCATGGTGCACAGGCTGACGATCTCGGCGGGCGCGCCATGGCCGGCGCGGCTCAGCTCGGCCAGCAGAAACCGGATGTCGAAGCTCGCGTTGTGCGCCACGAGCACGCGGCCGCGCAGCAGCTCGATGAGCCGCGGGGCGATCTCGGCGAAGGAGGGGGCGTCGAGCACGTCGGCCGCGCGGATGCCGTGGATGTCCTGCCGGCCGAGGTCCCGGCCCGGATTGACCAGCGTCTCCCAGCGGCCCTCGATGCGGCCCCGGTCGCTGACGTGCACCACGGCGAGCTCGATGACCCTGTCGTGGTGAGCGGGAAAGAGGCCGGTGGTTTCGAAATCGATCACGGCGAAACCAGGACCGGCCATGGGGCTCCTTCGCAATCTGTATGCCTGACTCTAGCCCGCGGGCAGGGTCGAGTGCGCCGCGGATGCGCGGCAGTGGACCGGCCGGTGACCGGACGGGGTGTGGCGGGTGCCGGTTAGATCGAGAACTCGCCGTCGACGGGGGCCACGGTGGCCTCCTGTGAACGCTCGGTCGGTTCGTTGGAGTACGACGAGGTGACCAGGATCGGCATGTGGTCGGAGGTGCCGCGGGGCAGAGTCTCCACGTTGTCGATGGTGAGTCCCACCGAGGTGGCCAGGTCGAAGTGGCCGCGGAAGAACTTATACCGCGTGTAGGTACGGCTGTCGCTCAGGGTGAGGTCGTAGCCGGACTCCTTGACCTCTCTGCTGAGGTGCTTCTTGAAGATCGGGTAGTTGTAGTCGCCCACCATCAGGGTCGGCAGGTTGGGGCCGAGCACCGCCAGTTCCTCGTGTGCCGAGCGGATCTGGTTGCGCCGCAGCGAGTTCAGCGCCGTCAGCGGTGCGGCGTGGAATGACGCCACGACGAGCTCCCGCTGCGCGGCCATGTCGAACAGGCGCGTGCCGATCAGGCGTTCGTGCGCCGGCGTGAGCACCAGGTCGTGCAGCGACTTCTTGAGCGCGAAGGTCTGCGTCTTCTGGGCGGTGAACCGGTCCCGCCGGTAATACACGGCCAGTCCCAGCCGGTTGCGGGTGGTGGAATCCGCCAGGTGCAGCAGCCCGACCTCTGCCGGCAGGGCCAAGGTGTCGCACTCCTGCAGACACAGCAGGTCGGGGTCGTACTCTTCGGCCAGGGCGATGAGTTCCCCGCTGGCACTGTTCTTGCGCAGGTTGTAGCTGATGACCTTCACGTCAGACCTATCTCTGAATCGGTGGTAGACATCCAGCCTACTTTCGCTCGGCGGCGAATACCGCATCGAGCGACCGTGCTGGGGCACGCTGCTACCGTGTAGTCAGGCCGGCGCCCGAAACTCCGACCGCCACAGAATGGACTTACCCATGAAATCCTGGTCGTTCACCACCTATACGGTCGCCGCGTTCGCGTGCAGCGGTTTCGCCGTAGCCCTCATGATCGTCAACGCCGCCACCGGCAACACCATGCTGACGACGCTGCTTCCCGTGGCGATCGGTGCGCTCGTGCTCGGCGGCATCCTCTCGGTTCGGGCCCGCGTGCTCCGCTACCGCGGCAGGGACATCACCAAGCGCTGACTCTGCGGCCATATCGAGGCGCCCGCAACCCTGCTACCGTCCCGAGCACGGATGCCTCGCGCGGCAGTTCGGCGCGCCCGGCGCCGTTGACCCGGGGAGCCTGCCATGACCGATACCTCAGCAGCGCCGACGCCACCGCCGACGCCACCGGCCGGGAAGAGCCCGACTCCCCGGTGGCGCACCCTGCTGTACATCCTGATCCCGATCGTGGGGGCGCTGCTGCTTATCGCGGCGTTCGTGGCAGCTCTGTGGGGCCGCAGCGGTCCGGTCGACCAGAGCGCCGACCTCGAAGCGGGCACCAGCCTGAGCGTGGAGTTGCCCAACGCCGTGATCATCCTCGAACCGAGCGCCGACGACGAGGTGCACGTGCGCATGACGGGGTCCTACTTCGGCAACGAGCCCACCCTCTCCGCTCGCACCGACGGCGGCGTGACCGAGGTACGCGGCGGCTGCCGCGCCCAGTTCTTCTCCAGATGCTCCGTGACCGTGACCGTGCAACTGCCCACGGCGCTGCCGGTCACCGCGGCGGGTGAGAACGGCCGCATCGCGGCATCCGGGCTCACCGGCCGGGTCACGCTGACCACGACCAACGGTGACATCGAGACCGACGGCACCGTGGGGCCGGTCGATCTGCAGAGCACCAACGGCGACATCCGGGTGACGGATGCCGTCTCCAAGTCCGTGGCCGCCGCCACCACCAACGGATCGGTCTCGCTGCAGTTCGTCGATGCCCCGGAGTCGGTCGAGGCCGGCAGCACGAACGGGGAGATCACCGTGTTGGTTCCCGGCGGCGGAGTCACCTACCGAGTCACCGCGCAGACCACCAACGGCACCGTGACCGACGACACCGTTCCCACCGACAGCACCTCGCGGCGCTCCATCACCGCGCGGACCACCAACGGCAGCATCACCGTCGAGGGCACCCGCTAGTGCGGTCGCCGGGCCGGATCTGGCAGGATGGCGGCATGAGCGAGCAGGCGGGCACGGCCCAGCGGGATGGCGGCACGAGCGAGCAGCAGACCGGCACGGTTGTCGCGGTGAGCCGGGATGACAGGCACCGGTTCAGCAAGCCGGTGGTGCCCAGCATCCGTCTGGTGGCCGGCTACGGCATCGAGGGAGACTCGCACGCCGGGGCCACCACCCAGCACCGGTACCTGATCCGCACCGACCCGACGCGGCCCAATCTCACCCAGGTGCACCTGGTGCGCTCAGAGCTGTTCGCCGAGCTCGCCGCCGAGGGGTTCGACGTCTCCCCCGGCCAGCTCGGCGAGAACGTCACCACCGCCGGCATCGATCTGCTGGCGCTGCCGTTGGGCACCCGGCTGCACCTCGGCTCCGACGCCGTGGTCGAGGTCACCGGCATGCGCGACCCGTGCTCGATGATCGACAAGTTCCAGTCGGGCCTCAAGAAGACGCTCAAGCACACTGATGAAGCGGGCCGGATCCTGCGCAGAGCCGGAATCATGGGCGTCGTCGTCGCCGACGGCAGCGTGGCTGCCGGTGACGAGCTGCGCGTGGAGCTGCCGGCCGGCGAGCCGCTTCCCCTGGGCGTCGTCTAGCGCCGGTTCCCCGCGCGCCGAGTTGCCGGAAAGTGCCGCTTCACCGCTCCCGAAAGGGCGATGTGCGGCAACTCACGAGGGAACCCCGGGCGGCTAGAGCTCTTCGGTGGGGTGGAACCACGGCGGGTACACGGCGACCTTGGGCTTGTGACTCAGGGTGGCCAGGATCGGCTTGACCGCATCGCGCACGCGGTCGTTGGCCACGCCGATCAGCGTGATCAGGCCGAACGGGACCTCGCCGGGTACGAGCAGCTCGGCCTTGAGGATCGCGTCGGAGTCGAGGTCGGCGCGGAGCATCTGCAGCATCCGGTCGGCCGACTCGGCCGTGGCACCGAAGCGGGTGGCGGTGAACGCGGCGTCGCCATCCGTCACGGCGAAGTGGCTGGCGGTCGGGTCGGCCGCGGCGTCGACCTGCGCGTCGAGCACCTTCTTGACCGTCGAGACCAGGATCACGAAGTCGTACGCGGCGGCGTCGTGGGCGTCGTCGGACAGGCGCGGGTCGAGCGACTGCGCGCGGATGTTCTCCCAGACCAAGGCGTTCGGCGACAGGAAGAAGGGCACGTGGTCGGCAACGGCGAGGCTGTCGGCGCCGGAGACGCGGACGTCGCGTCGGGCACTGCGGTTTTCCGGCGACGAGATGTCGACGACGGGACGGTCGGTCCAGTCGGCACTGGTGTCGGCCAGAAGCCGGCCGGTGGCGAGAATACCGGGCAGGTTGCGGATGTGGGTGAGGTGGTAGATCCGCTGCTCACCGACCTTGTCGTCGTGGCGCTTGGTGCGAGCGGTGCCCGTGGTGATCGGGGCGACGATGGTACGCAACGCCGTCGGCGCTTCGGGGGTGCGGGCTCGGCTGGCACGCGGGGCGCGGGCAGCGGGCACGGTCGGTGCGACGGGGGCGGCGGGTGGGAAACACAGGGCGCACAGCTCCCCGTCCAGTCCGTGGATGCATTCCTCGTTCACAACTCAACCTTTCGTGTGCGCAGGCTCGACCACGTCGGGTTCGACGGACATGTTCCTACCTATCTAAGTTACGGTCATTTCGGCGGTCTCGGTGACACATCAAGGGCCATCCGGGGGTGATCCGGTGTCGATCCGGAACCAATCGGGTCACTGACGCCCTGACGAGGGCGCAGAACGGCTGTGCCGGCCCGGATCATCCCACCGGTGCAGGGAATCGTCCCTCCGACCGACGCGAGCGGGATCGGGCTCTCCCTACCGTGAGGACATGCCTGTTTTTGATGCCCTCAACGACCTGGTCCTCACCCTTGCCGGGTCGGCTTGGGTCTACCCTGTCGTGTTCGTCTTTGTGGTCATCGACGGCTTCTTCCCCCCGTTTCCCAGCGAGACGGTGGTCGTGGCGCTCGGCGCCCTGGCCGTCTCCACCGGCACACCGCACCCCGTCGGGCTCATCGGCGTGGCCATGGTGGGCGCGGTGCTCGGTGACAGCATCGCCTACCTGATCGGCCGCCGGATCGGCCTGACCCGCTTCGGCTGGCAGCGGCGTCCCGGCGCGGCGCGGATCGCCGACAGGGCGCGCGCGGCCCTGCTGAGCCGACCGGCATCGCTGCTGCTCACGGCCCGGTATATCCCGGTCGGTCGGGTGGCCGTGAACATGACCGCGGGCGCCACGGGCTTTCCGCCGCGCCGGTTCGTCTCGTTCGCGGCTCTCGGCGGGCTCTGCTGGGCCACATACTCGGTGCTGGTCGGAATGATCGCCGGAGCCTGGCTGCGGCACAACCCGCTGTTGGGAGCACTGCTGGCCGTGGCCGCCGCCCTGCTTCTGGGCGTTGTCATCGACGCCATCGTGCTGCGGATCGTGCGTCGGCGCACCGACCGGCGGGCCGGCATCCGCAGCTGGGGAACGCCGGCGCCGACACCACATCGGGAGCTACTCCATCGAGAAGTCGGCGAAGTCGAAGCCGGGTGACACCAGGCAACTCACCAGGGCGTCCTCCTCGCTCGGCACTGTGCGCTGCCAGACATCCGCCGGGATGATCACCTGGCTGTGTTCGCCGCGCAGCAGCCGGCCGCCCAGGACCGGGCTCGACTCGGCATCCGGCTCATCGCCGTCGCCGCCGAGTTCCAGCTGCACGGCGCCCTGGCCGTTCCAGATCCAGATTTCGCTGGAGGACAGCTGGTGCCAAGCGGAGAACTCCCCTGCCGGCAGCAGGAAGTGGATGAGCGTGGCCGCCGGCCGCACCCGTTCGGAGCCGTCGGCATCCGTGAGCGTCACCGGCACCGGCGACGTCCAGGTACGCCGGTACCAGCCGCCCTCCGGATGTGGTTCCAGACCAAGTTCGATCGCCAGCGCCGGGCGCTCCAGACGTTCGATGAACTCCCCGGCGGCCGTGCGGCGGGTGGCAAGTCGGCTGTTTCGGTCCTGTGCGGCCATCAGAAGTCTCCCTGGTGTCGAGGGTGCGGAGGATGCATAACTCCTGCAATTCTCCCCGCCCGTCGACCTCCGCCGCGTCAGTCCACTGATGCCGGGTCGGCGCCTGGAATCCAGCAGGAGTTATGCTCAGCGCAGCAGCTGGCCGGCATACTCGCTGAGTCCGGCCAGCACCAGGAACACGCCCAGCAGCAACACCGTGATCACCGTGATCACCGGCATGTTGCGCACCAACCAGCCGCGCAGGCGCACCAGCTTCTCCCGCACCGCGGGGCCACCGAACGCGTACGCCAGCACCGGGCTGAGCATAGTGATGGACGCCAGCGCGGTGAACAGGGCCACCGAGACCACGATGCCGGTGGGGTCGCTGTGGGCGCCCAGGATCACCACCCCGGCGGCAGCCGCCATGACCAGGTTCTTCGGCCGGAACGCGGCGTAGCCGACCCCGATGATGGTCGCCCGTGCCGGGGTCAGCCGGTCCAGCGCGCTCAGCCAGCGCGGCAGCGGCACCTCCGCGTCGCGCCGCGGCCGGTCGTGCCACTGCACCAGGCCCAGCACGATCAGGGCGATACCGAGCAGCAGCGGCACCGCCACCTGCAGGGTGCGGGTGCCGGCCGACCTGTCGTGCGGCAGCAGCGATGACAGCAGCGCCAGCAGGGTGGCCGAGAACAGCACCCCGAGAAACCAGCCGATGCTGAACCCCGCAGCCGCCTTGAACCCGTCGGGGGCGAGCAGGATCAGCAGCAGCCCCGCCAGCGGCAGCGGGCTGAGCGCGATGGTCAACGCCAGCGGCAAGAGCTGTGTCCACTCGTTCACCCGCGCTCCTCCCCTACTCCAGCTATTGCAGTGACGAGGTCAGCCGGGCCAGGTTGTCGAGCACCTTGGCGCCGGCCGGCCGGTGGAGCCAGTCGGCCAGCTCGACCTTGCTGCTGTTGGCCCGGTAGCCGTCCTGCACCACCCGCATCCGCTTCACGAATTCGGTGCCGTGCACCAGAACCGAGACCTCCATGTTCAGGCTGAACGAGCGGATGTCCATATTGCTGGATCCCACCACCGACACGTCGTCGTCGATGGTGAAGTGCTTCGCATGCAACACCGTGGGCTCCGCGTAGAGGTAGATCGACACTCCCGCCCGTAGCAGTTCCTCGTAGTAGGACCGCTGCGCGTGGTAGACCAGCGCCTGATCGCCGATGTGCGAGGCGAACAGCTCCACCTCCACCCCGCGCGATGCCGCCGTGACGATGGCCAGCATCGTCGATTCCTCGGGCACAAAATAGGGGCTGGTGATGCTCACCCGGCGCTCGGCCTTCTGGATGAGCATCGCGTAGAGCTTGAGGTTGTTGTCATTCTCGAAGCTCGGACCGCTCGGCAGCACTTGGGCGTCGAGCAGATCCGGGGCGGGGTCGAGCACGATGGGCGACGTGTCGAAGGGCAGCATCTCGTCGGTCTCGCTGAACCAGTCGGCGAGGAACACGGCGTTCAGCTCGCGCACCGCTGGCCCCTCGATGCGCATCATCAGCTCGTGCCAGCGCAGTCCGCGCTTGAGGTTGCCGGGCTTGAGGTAGGTGGCGTCGATCATGTTCTGCGAGCCGCTGAAGCCCAGCCGCCCGTCGACGACGAGGAGTTTGCGGTGGTTGCGCATGTCGGGCCGGCGCCACTGGCCCTTCCAGAACCGCAGGGGCAGCAGCGCATGCCACTCGGCGCCCATCGACGCAAACGCCGCGATGGTCTCCTTACGGCGCGGCAGCATCAGGCAGGCGAGGTAGTCCGAGAGCACCCTGACCTGCACGCCGCGCTGGATGGCCCGGGCCAGGGCGTCGAAGAACGGCTGCGTGACGGTATCGAGCACCAGGATGTAGAACTGCACGTGCACGAACTCGGTGGCCTCGTCGACGGCCTCCACCATCCGCTCGATCGAGCCCTCATAGTCCGGCAGCAGCTCCACCCGGTTGCCGCCCACCATGGGCAGCGCCCCGAGGTTGCGGTTCAGCTGCACGGCCGAGCCGAGCCAGGGCGGCCACTCGTCGCGGTGGCTCACCAGGTGCAGGCCCTCGGTGCGGGCCAGGATCAGCTCGTTCACCTCGCGTTGCTTCTCCCGCCTCCGCCGCGGCAGCCGCCCCACACCCACCAACAGAAAGATCAGCACGCCGAGGTAAGGGATGAAGATGATCGCCAGCACCCAGGCGATGGCCGCGGATGGCCGCCGGTTGGCGGAGACGTACACCGTGGCGATGAGCACGAGAAGGGCGTGCAGCGCCACCAGTAGCCAGGCACCGAGCTGAAAATCCACCATCGTTCTCCCTTGACCTCGTCGTGAACGTACACCGGCATCGCCGGTGGCGGTTGGCGCAGCTTGCCGGAGCCACCGTGACGCACTACATTGCGGTGTGCGGCGAGCATCGCATCATCGTCAGCTGCGCCGCACGCTGCACAGCATTCGCCAGGTCGAGAGGTGACACGCATGGCAACCCATCCCCCCACCCGATTCCTGGTGGCCTCCGCTGCGGTGCTACTGCTCGTCCTCGCCGGCTGCAGCATCCAGACGCCGAACTCGGCCTCCAGCTCGGGCACCGTTCAGGCCGGCGCCCTCGTGGGCACCTGGGTTCTCGAGGAGACCTTCGACAGCCCCGAGCAGCCGTACATCTCCTTCGTGCAGGACAACACCTGGAGCGCCTCCGACGGCTGCAACCGGGTGCAGGGCACCTGGGAGGTCGACTCGGACGGCACCCTCACCACGACCTCCGGCCCGCAGACCATGATGGCCTGCCCCGGCGCGCAGCTGCCGCTGGCGGTCACCCGCGGCACCCGGGTGGAGGTCGACGGTGACACCCTGGTCATCCACAGTTCGTTCGACTCGACGGCGACAACCCTGGTGCGGTCCACCGACAGCACCGTCGGCCCGCAGGGTCTCCCGATCGGCTATTGGGTGGAGTCGAATACTCCGACGGCGCCGTTCCTGTCGATCGAGGCCGACGGCACTTACTCCGGCAACGACGGTTGCAACGTGCTCACCGGATCGTGGGAGCAGGCCGATGACGAGGCGATCCTCTTCACCGGCGGCGTTACCACGCTGATTGCCTGCGAGGGCGTGGATCAGTGGCTGAACCAAGCCGCCCAGGGCCGGGTGCAGGCCGGCGTGATGACCCTGCAAGCCGCCGACGGCACCGTGCTCGGCCAACTGACGGCCCGCTAGGGAAGAGGCGACGCATGGGCACCTATCCGCTCACCATCGTGCTCATCGTGGGAGTCGCGATCGCGCTGGTCTTCCTGCTGCGGTTCGGCATCCGCCAGAACGCCGCCGCGGCCGCCGTCGACCCGGACCCGGATGCGACGGGCGCCCTGGCCGTGCTCAGTTTCATCCTGGCGCTGATCCTGCCGGTGATCGGGGTGGTGCTTGGCCATGTCACGCTGTCCCGCATCGCGCGCGGCCAGGCCAGCGGGCGCACCTTCGCCTATGCGGCGCTGTGGGTGGGCTACCTGTTGCTGGCCCTGGAACTGGGTGTGATCATTTTCCTGTACCAGAACAACTACTGGGCTTGACCGGCGCCGGGGCGCGGGCTGATCAGTACCAGTTCATCGCCTGCGAGTGCGACCAGGCTGCGCAGGGGGTGCCGTAGGAGCCGTTGATGTACTCGAGTCCCCAGGCGATCTGGGTGCTGGCGTTCGTGGCCCAGTCCGAGCCGGCCGAGGCCATCTTGCTGCCGGGGAGCGCCTGCGGGATGCCGGTGGCCCCGCCGTTGTCGTTGTAGGCCGTGTACTTCCACTCGGATTCCTTCTGCCACAGCTGTGCCAGGCAGGAGAACTGGGATTCGCCCCAGCCGTAGCGCGACGAGGCAAGGCTCGCGGCGGTGGCCTTCGCACCGGCGGGGGTGTTGCCGGCGGCCACGGCGTCGGCGGCGGCCTGTGCTTCGGCGGCGGCCTGAGCGTCGGCGGCGGCCTGAGCGGCTGCGGCCTCCACGGCCACCCGGTCGGCTTCCACGGCGGCGGCCTGCACTGTCGCGGTCTGCTCCTTGGCCTGGGTGGTGAGCTCGCTGACCTCGGACAGCGGCATCGAGTAGTAGCCGGCCAGCGTGCTGGACGTGGCCGACAGGGCCGACGCGTCCACCTTGTTCGCGGCGGCTTCGAGCGCGGTGTCGGCGTCGACGAGGGCCACGGATGCGGCGAGGTGCGTCTTGCTGATGGCCGCGGCCTTGGCAGCGGCACGGTCGTCGCGCTCCTGCTCGGCCTGCTGCTGCTGGTCGGCGACGGCGGACTGCACGGTGAAACCGGTGCCGGTCACGACCCCGGCGAGCACGAGGCCTCCGGCGAGGAGGGTGAGGCGTTTGCTGCGCGAGCGGCGGTTCTTGCGCCCAGCGCGGGTGCTGGTGCTGCTGGTGGTGCTGGTGCTGGGAATTTCGGGCGTGGCGTTCTGGGTGTTTTCGGGGCGCATAGACTTCCAGGTCGTGTCGGGGTGCGCTCCATCGGGCACGCTCACTGATGGGTGGGCCCACGCGCGCAGGATCGGCGCGGGCAAGCGGCCTAGCCTGCCTAAACTCCCTGAACGGAACCTCAGTTTTTCCTGCCAAAGCCATGTGAACGGGCGCCACACCGCCACGTGAAGGTGCCCAGGTGGCGACCAGAATGCCCGGCCAGACGGTTATTCGCACCGCGCATTGCGGCGAGCGCAGGTTGTCCTGTGGGGTAGCGTAAAAAGATGCCCACCACAGACCCCGCTTCGCAGGCCGCCGCCGCCGATCACTCCTCAGCTCCAACCGGGGCTCCCACCAGCGCCGACCGTCTCATCGCGGCAATCGAGAGCATCAACGACGTCGACGTCGCCAACTCCCCCGAACCCGACCGGGCGGCCGTCCTCGAGCTCATCGACATCATCAACGATGAGCAGCGCTCCAGCTTGCTGTTCGCCCTGCTCCTGGAGCGCATCCGCACCGGTGCCTGACCTCTCCCGGACGCCCGTCGAGCAGCGCGCCCTCGACCTGGAGAAGACCGCCGACTGGTACCGGCGCTTCCGACTGTTCGAGACTCCGGGCCAGTCCGGGCTCTACGCCGACTGGGCCGGCGGGGTCGAGGACGATGCCGAGGTTCTGGCGCTGATCATCACTCTGCCCCGGCCCAAGCGCCAGCCCAACCTGGTCTTCGCCTGCGCACGTCTGCTCGGCGCACCGCTGGCGGGCTATCCGGTCTTCCGCCGCTGGCTTCTCGAGCACTGGCCGGCGGTCGCCGCCGAGGCGCTGGTGCGCGCCACCCAGACCAACGAGCCCCGCCGCCTCACCGCGGTCATGCCGATCCTCGCCTCGATCGGCCCGCGGGTGGCCCTGATCGAGGTCGGCGCCAGCGCGGGACTCTGTCTCTATCCGGACCGGTACAGCTACGACTACTCGGGTCGGCGGGTGGATCCCGCCGACGGACCCAGCCCGGTGCTGCTCTCAGCCGAGACCACCGGGCCGGTGCCGTTGCCGGAGCATCCGCCCGAGGTACTCTGGCGCGCCGGCCTCGATCTGAACCCGCTGCACGTGCACGACCCTGAGGACGTTCGCTGGCTCGACACACTCGTCTGGCCCGAGCAGGCCGCGCGCCGCCGGCGACTGGATGCGGCGATCTCGATCGTGCGCCGGGACCCACCGCTGCTGGTGCGCGGGGACGCCGCCCACGACCTCGAGGCGCTGGTCGCCCGCGCGCCGGCGGGGGTGCCGCTGGTCATCGTCAGTCCCGCGGTCCTGGTCTACCTGGCCCCCGAGCAGCGGGCGGCCTTCGCGGATGCCGTGACCGGCTTCGGCCGCTGGATCTCGCTGGACGGCGTCGGGGTGCTGCCCCGGGTGGACGCGTTGCTGCCCGAGACGCCGGTGCCGGGCGACTTCACAGTTTCCCTCGACGGCCGGCCCCTCGCCCGGTGCGGTGCGCACGGACAGAGCCTCGACTGGTTCGTCGGCTAGGTCTCCCCCCGGGGGGCGCTTCTAAGATGGCTGGATGCGTGCACTCGTGGTCCACACCCCAGGCGGCCCGGACGCCCTCACCCTCGATACCGTCCCCGACCTGGTCGTCGGCGCCGGCGACATCCGTATCGCGGTAGCCGCGGCCGGCGTGAACCGGGCCGATGTGCAGCAACGGATGGGCCTGTACCCGTCGCCGGCCGACGCGCCCCAGTGGCCGGGCCTGGAGGTCTCCGGCACCGTCACCGAGATCGGAGTCGCCGTCACCCGCTTCGCCGTGGGCGACAGGGTCTGCGCCCTGCTGGCCGGCGGCGGCTACGCCACCGAGGCCGTGGTTCATCAGGACCTGGCCCTGCCGGTTCCCGACGCCGTGGACCTGATCGACGCCGCCGCGCTGCCGGAGGCGCTGGCCACGGTGTGGTCCAACGTCTTCATGAGCGCGGGACTCACGACCGGCCAGACCCTGCTCGTGCACGGCGGCGCCAGCGGCATCGGCACCACCGCGATCCAGCTGGCCCGGCTGGCCGGGGCCCGCGTCCTGGTCACGGCCGGCTCCGCCGAGAAGTTGGCGGTGTGCGGGCAACTCGGCGCAGACGTGCTGATCAACTACCGCGAGCAGGACTTCGTGGCCGAGGTGCTCGCCGCGACCGGAGGGCACGGCGCCGACGTGATCCTGGACATCATGGGCGGCTCGTACGCGGCCCGCAATGTGGCGGCGCTCGCCCTGGGTGGAACCATCATGGTGATCGCCAACCAGAGCGGTGAGGACGCCGTCTTCAACCCGTTCCACCTCATGCAGAAGCGCGGACGCTACTGGGGCACCACGCTGCGCGCCCGGCCCGCCGTGGAGAAGGCGGCCATCATGGCCGACCTGCTCAGCCGGGTGTGGCCGTGGCTGGACTCCGGCGCACTCAAACCGGTGATCGACAGCAGGTTCTCGTTCGCCGCCGCGGCGGAGGCGCATCGCCGGCTGGAGGCATCCGCGCACGTGGGCAAGATCGTGCTGGTGCCCTGACCCGACGCCCGGTTCGGGTGGGGCTTATCGTCAGGTCCGGGCCGCGGCGAGCTCGACCCGGTTGCGGCCGGCGGCCTTGGCCTCGTACAGGGCGGCATCGGCACGGCCGAGCCAGCGGGAGACGCTCTCCCCCTGTTTGAGCAGAGCGACCCCCACGCTGGCGGTGCAGCGAAGCCCCTCGGTGACCGCGCCCCAGGGATGGTTGCGCACCTCGCCGAGCAGGCGCTCACAAATCTGCGCGGCCTGGTCGAGGGTGGTGTCGCCGAGCACCAGCAGGAACTCTTCGCCGCCGACCCGCACCGCGAGATCACTGTCGCGGGTGGACTCGCCGAGGATCTCGGCCATGGTGGTGAGCACCCGGTCGCCGGCCGCGTGGCCGTGATCGTCGTTGACCCGCTTGAAGTGATCCATGTCGACCATCACCGCGCACAGTGGTTCCGCACGTTCCCGGGCGAGGCGCATCATCTCGGGCAGCTGCCGGTCGAGGGCCCGGCGGTTGGGCAGCCGGGTGAGCGGGTCGGTGTGTGCCTGCTGGTCAAGCTCCTCGGCACGGATGCGCTGCATCTCCGCTTCCAGCTGCGAACGCTGCGCCTCGTGGCGGGCCTGTTCGATTTCCAGCGAGTTGATCAGCATCCGCGACTGCAACCCGGCGGTCTGCCTGGTGAGTCCGAGAATCAGCACGTGCAGCCGTTCGTGATGGTGCAGGGCCTGCTCGAACCGGCCGGCGCCCCGGTGCATCTCGTAGAGCGACCTGTGCAGCTTCACGTTCAGGGCCGCGTCCTCGGCCACCGACGGGTCGGCGAGCTGGGCGTCCATCATGGCGCAGGCCAGGTCGACGCGGCCCTCGGCCTGGGCCACCTCGGCCAGCTGGGAGTCGTTGTTCACGGCCAGGTTGCGGTAGCCGTTGGTGACGGCGATGGTCTTGGACCGGCCGGCCTGCCGGCGCGCTTCGGCGTATTCGCCGCGCTCCATAAGAAACCCGACAAGGTTGGTGCGCGCGATGGTCTCGTCGAACGCGTGCCCCTGCTCGACCGCCCGCGCCACGGCGGCACGGATGATGGCGATCCCGTCGGTCAAGGCCACGTGGGCGTCTTCGCCCCTGGCCCGCCGCGCCCGGGCGATTTCCAGGTAGCTGTCGCCCAGATTGTTGCGCGCCGCGAACTCGGCCTGAGAGTCACCGAGGGTGTCGGCCAGGGCGAGCGCCTGCCGGCCCAGCTCGATGCTGCGATCGGCGTCGCCGAGGGCCTGGTGCACCATCGACGAACGCGACAGCGCCCAGAACTCCGCCGTGCGGCTACCGCAGAGCCGCGCGGCTTCGAGGGCGCCGAGCACGTGGCCGAGCGCTGGTTCCTCCAGCGCTGTCTCGTGGAACGCGAGCGCGAGGGTGCAGTGCACCATCGACTGGCCGAGCAGGTCACCGCTGGCGGTGAGGTACTCCAGGGCGAGCAGACCGTGCCGCACGGATGCCTCGAACTCGCCCAACCGCAGCCGGTGGCCGGAGAGCAGCTGTCGGGCGCGGGCCTCCTGGCCGGGGGTGATGAACGGGTCGGCGAGCACCTGTTCGGCCTGTGCGGCGCCGGCATGGTGTTGGCCGTCCTGATTGGCCTGGGCGCTCTCGGCGAGCAGCCTCTCGATCGTGGACCGACGGGCGAGCGAGGCCGGCAGACCGGCCGTCTGCGGCGTCTGGTGCAGCTCATCGTCGGAGGCCGGGTTCGGCAGGTCGACGAGCTCCACAAATCCGCCGGGCAGGGTCGTGTCGCGCCCACCGTCGGCCAGACTCAGGTCGGCGATGCCATCGGCCACCGAATCCACGGAGGCCAGAAGGGCGTCGGATGCCGGCTGTCCGGACGGCACCGTGGCGCCGGCCGGAAGCGGGGCCACCAGGTCATCGAAGGTCGTCATGACGACTCACAGGCCCGGAAATTACCTGGAGACAGGCCGAGCGTCCTGCCCGCTCGTCTCAGCGGGAAGTGCTGTGTTGGTACGCCAGGTGCCTGCACGGCTCAGTCCCCAAACTGCTCGTATCTCCGAACCTAGCAGCGCCGCACCGGCCGCCGGGGCTGTGTTGCGCTGTCCTGAGCCCCCGTTCGCGGGTGATTTCACCGCGAATGATCGCGCTCTCACGAATGTTGACACACGAGGCGGTGCGTGGACCGGAGCCGCGCTCCGGTCACCGCCAGCCCAGGCCGGGTGCCACGAAGCGCAGCACAGAATCGAGCAGCTGCGCGTTGTAGTCCACACCCAACTGGTTGGGCACGGTCAGCAACACGGTGTCGGCCGCCGCCACCGCCGCATCCTGCGCCAGCTGCTCGACGAGCAGGTCGGGTTCGCCGATGTAGCTCTTGCCGAACCGGGCGAGGCCACCATCGAGGTGGCCGACCTGGTCGCGGTTGTCGGCCTGCGCGCGCAGACCGAAGAAGCGGCGGTCCTGCTCGGTGACCAGCGGCATGATGCTGCGACTCACCGACACCCGTGGGGTACCGGGGTGCCCGGCGTCCGCCCAGGCCTGGCGGAAGATTCCGATCTGTTCGGCCTGCAGGTCGCCGAAGTCGGCGCCGGTGTCCTCGGTGAGCAGGGTGGAGCTCATCAGGTTCATGCCCTGTTCGCCGGTCCACTTCGCGGTGGCGCGGCTGCCCGAGCCCCACCAGATGCGCTCGGACAGTCCGGGCGACTGCGGTTCGATGGCAAGCAGGTTGCTGTGCCCGGTGAACTGCGGGTTCGCGGCAGCGATGCCGGCCCCGCGGATGGCGCGGCGGAATTGTGCGGTGCGCTCGCGGGCGTCATCCGCGTCGCTGTGGCCGGGGCCGGGCACATGCCCGAATGCCTCGGCGCCGCGCAGGGCGGTCTCGGGTGAGCCGCGGCTGAGGCCGAGCTGCAGCCGTCCGTTGCTGATCAGGTCGGTGATCGCGGCCTCTTCGGCCATGTAGAGCGGGTTCTCGTAGCGCATGTCGATCACGCCGGTGCCCAGCTCGATCCGGCTCGTGCGGGCGGCCATCGCGGCCAGCAGCGGGAACGGCGAGGCGAGCTGCCGTGCGAAGTGGTGCACCCGCACCGACGCGCCGTCCACACCGAGCTCCTCGGCCGCCACCGCGAGCTCCACGGTCTGCAGGAGGGCATCGCGTGCGGTCCGCACGAGCGATCCCGGCACCGCCTGGTAGTGGCCGAAGGACAAGAACCCGATCTTCTTCATGGTTCGTGCAGCGTTCCCCGGCTGTGACGTATTCCCGATCTCATCCGCAGTTCTGTGCCGCGGGGACGCAGCTGTGCGGGGTAGGCGCCGGTGTGCGGGTGGCGCGCCACCCGCATACCGGCGCGTGACCCGCAGAACGGCGCCGGGTCGTTAGCCGGACGATGCCCCGCACCCTGCCAAGCTGAGGACATGCGGCATCTGTTCCTCGACTTCTTCGGCACCCTGGTCAACTACGCGGACTCCCGCGCGGGCCAGGGCTACGCCGACACGCACGCGAGCATGCGGGCCTTCGGCGCACGCGGCACCGAGCAGGAGACCGCCGATGCCTGGCTGGCTGCCTTCCACCAGCTCAACACCGAGTCCGACGTCGACCACCGCGAGTTCACCATGGAAGAACTGTCGCGGCGCGCGTTCGTGCGGCTGCTCGGCCGGGAACCCGACGCAACCGAGATCGCCGCCGGAGCGGCGAGCAACATGGCGGACTGGGAGCGCGGGGTGGTGCTGATCCCCGGCATGGCCCAGACGCTCCGGGAACTGGGCCAGAGCTTCACGCTGACCATCGTCTCGAACACGCACAGCGCATCCGTCGTGCCCCGCCAGCTGGCGGCCATGGGGGCCACCGACCTCATCGCCAACATTGTGACGTCGCTCGAGGTGGGTTTTCGGAAGCCCCATTCGGCGATCTACCAGGCGGCCCTCGACACGGCGGAGGCCGATCCGGCCCGGGTGATCTTCGTCGGCGACACCTGGGATGCCGACTTCGACGGCCCGCGGGCGCACGGTATGGAGGCCGTGCTCGTGGCGCCCGCCCCGCGCGACGGGGTGCCGGAGACCCGTCGGGTCACCTCGGTGCTCGACCTGCCCGACCTGCTCTCGTTCCGCTACCCGAGCACCCGCCCCATCAGCACCCGCGGGGTGGCCTAACTCCGGCGGTTCCCGGCGCCGCGTCCACCCGCGCAGCGGGGCCGCTCGGCGTAATCGGCGAGCAGGGTGTCGTAGAAAAGGTGGGCCCGCCACGTCATCCAGGCCGTGAACCACAGGACCGCGGCGTGCGCAAGGCCCCCGGGCGGCGACCTGCGCGCGTGACTGGGTAAGCTCGGCGAATGACTACCGAGGGGTTCAGCATCCGCGCCACACGGGTGGACGACTGGCGTGAGGTGCGCTCGCTGCGCCTGGAGATGCTGCAGGACACCCCGATCGCGTTCGGCGAGACCCTGCAGGACGCCCTCGGCCACACCGACAGTGAATGGCGGATGCGCGCCGCCCGCGGCACCGCCGAACGCGGCACGGTTTTGGTCGCGATCGACCCCGCCGGTCGCTGGGTGGGCACCATGGGCGGGTACGTGCCCGACGCGACCACCGGCGCGTTGCTCGTGGGCGTGTACGTGTCGCCGGACCACCGCGGCCGCGACTCCGGGGTCTTCGATGCCCTGCTCGTCGCGATCCAGGAGTGGGCCCGTGGCGAGGGCGACCGGCTGACCCTGCACGTGCACGAGGACAATGCCCGCGCCCGCGCCGCCTACCTGCGCCGGGGATTCACCGAGACCGGGCACCGGGTGAAGTACGTCCTGGACTCCAGCGCCATGGAGATCGAGATGGTCAAGCCGCTCTAGCGGCCACCGCCGCCACCGCCACCGCCACCACCGCCGGAGAAGCCGCCGCCACCGGATCCGCCGGAGAAGCTGCCGCCACCGCTGCTCGACCACGAGGACGTGGGCGTCTGGGTGGCGTTCATCGAGTTGACCATGCCGCCGAGGGCCGTGGCCAGGTGGATGCCACTGAACGCGTTCTGCGAGAGGAACCAGTCCGGCGCGGTCGTGGCCTGCTCGTAGTACACCTCGAGCTCAGCGGCCCACTCCTTCTCCACACCCCAGAGCACCGCGAACGGCAGGAGCTTTTCGTAGAGTTTCACCAGTTCCACGGTGTCGAGGGTGGATGCGGCGGGTTCCATCCCGGGCACGGTACGGGGCACGGTCACTCGCAGGGCGCCATCCGGGCTCTGCAGCATGCGGAACCTGTCCGCCTCGGCCAGGTCGAGATACATCTTCATGCCGGCGAGGTAGTCGCGCCGTTCCAGGCCGGCCGCGGTGAGCAGCAGCGGCCGACTCCCCGCGACGATGCCCACGATCACGGCGGACGCGGCGAGCAGCAGCAACGGAGACCACCAGATCGCGGGCGGGTCGCCGATCACGAGAACTGCCACGACCAGGGCGACCAGCGCGCCGAGACCGACGAGCAGACGGATCCTTGCCCGGGTCAGGGCCGGCCGAGCGCGCCAGCCGCGGGCGGTGTTGCGAACCGTCGCATCTGCTGTGGCGGCCTTGAGCCCGCGGGCGAGCGGGTCGTTGGTGACCCCGAGTTCGCACACCGCACCAGCCGGCAGCCCGGGGAAGAAGGTGGCGAGCACGGCGAGCTCCTGATCGTCGACGCCGTCGGTGCGGAGAAGCTGCAGCGTGTAGTCGCCGCCGTCGGCGCTGACCGGGTAGTCCAGGATGCGCACGTTACCGCGCACCGCAAAGCTCACGATTTGCGCGGCCATGGCCGACTTCGGCCGACCGATGAGGTCGGCTGCCTCGAGGAGGTTGTAGCCGTCCGGAACGCTGTACTGGGCGATGATGGTGCCGCCCTTCGGGTCGCGGGGGCGCGCGAAGGTCCGGGCGAGAACGAACACCCCGCCGAGCATGGCCATGCCCAGCAGCCCGAACGGGAACCCGCCGAAGCCGGACGAGTTGTCGGCGTCGGACCTCGCCTCGGCGGGCACCTGCACGAAGGTGCCGAGCGTGAAACCGATGGCAATGGTGAGATTCTCGCCCGGGCCCAGATCGGCGGCCTCGGCGGTGAACATCTGGCCGGCCGGGGCGGCGGCATCCGGGTCAGCTTCCTGCACGATCTGGCAATCGCCGCTCTCCCCCTGAGCCCCGGTGTAGCAGGCGTTGTTGCCGGTCAGGAAGGGAGCGATCACCGGATCGACGTGCACCCGGGCGGCGACGGTACCGAACTGCTGGTCGAAACCGGTGCCATTGGTGTCCCAGTAGAACTCGTCGTCGTTGGTGTCAGCGAACGCGCGCACCACGTTCTGCTGGGTGTAGCTGATGACGTAGGTCTGGGTGCCGCGCACGAACTCGTCGGTTCCGAGCGCAAGCTCGGTGAAACCACCGTTGATCTCGGTCTCGAAGTACACCGGCTCGCCCTGAGCATCGGTGACGGACTCTACCGTCGTGTTCAGCGGCACACCGTCATAGTCGTTGGGGATGGCGCGGATGATGCCGCGGTTCTGGTCGAAGTCGGGGAACTCGGCCACGAAGGTCTCGACAGTGCGCAGGGTGGAGTGCCCGGCATCGTCGCGGCCCAGGTAGTACTCCCCCGCATACAGCGCGAAGGTGAAGTCCGAGGTGTCGCCGGGCACAGCCGCGCGCACGCTCCCGACCACGTTCGAATGCGCAGCCGGAGCTGCCGATGCCGCCGTTACCGGGCTCAGCGCAGTGGCGTTCGCCGCCAGCGGGGCACCGAGCGCCAGCACAGCAGCAACGACAACAGCGGACAGGACCTTCAGAAGACGCGTCACGCCCCCGAGCCTAGTGACCACCTCACATTGAGATCGAAGGCATGCCGCTCCACGACTGTCCCCTCGGGCAGGTCCCCGGCCACGGCTAACAGCCAATCGACGAAGTCAGCCACCGGAAAGCCGCTGCAGTCCGGGCACCATCCCCTGAGCTCGAGTCCCGCCATCGACGCGGCCAGGTACTCCTGCCGAGTGAGCCCGGGGATGTCCCGCACCAAGGCTGTGGTCGTGTGCCTGGTAGAGCTCAGGCCGGAGAACGAGCGTCCGCACCCGCACGCTCCGGACGAGTTGCGCTCGCTCGCCGAACACACCCCATGCAGCCAAACAAGCTCGCCCTCGATGCAATACGCAAAATCCGTTGCCCGCGCGCCCTGGGTTGCCGATGTCGCCACGAGTACCCTCATGATCTGCTCCGTTTACTCGGCACGAGGGTGAGTGAGTAGGTGCCGTCAGGCTAGACGGAGCCACCGACATCCGAGGGCCTAGAAGCCCTCGGGCGTGTGCGGCCGGTAGGGGGCGGCCAACCGGACCAGCTCGTCGGCGCTGAGGGTGAGGTCCACGGACGCGACGGCATCCAGGAGGTGGTGTGCCTGGGTGACGCCCACGATGGGCGAGGACACGGCCGGCTGCTGGCGCACCCAGGCCAGCGCCACCTGGGCGCGGGGCACCCCGCGCTCTGCGGCCACCTGGGCCACGGCGCCCGCGATCTCGCGGTCGCCCTCCTCCTGCTGTTTGTACAGGGTCTGGCCGAAGGTGTCGGTTTCGGAGCGGTCGGTGGTCTCATGCCAATCGCGGGTGAGCTTGCCGCGGGCCAGCGGGCTCCACGGCAACACGCCAACGCCCTGATCGAGACAGAACGGCAGCATCTCGCGTTCCTCCTCGCGGTTGAGCAGGTTGTACTGGTCCTGCATCGACACGAAGCGGGTGAAACCATGGAGATCGGCGGTGTACTGAGCCTTCGCGAACTGCCACGCGTACATCGACGAAGCGCCGATGTACCGGGCCTTTCCGGCCCTGACCACGTCATGCAGCGCCTCCATGGTCTCTTCGATCGGCGTCAGCGGGTCCCAGCGATGGATCTGATAGAGGTCGACGTGATCGGTGCCCAGCCTGGTGAGACTGTGGTCGATCTCGGCCAGGATGGCGCGGCGCGAGAGTCCGGCACCGTTGGGGCCCGGCCGCATCCGCCCGTGCACCTTCGTGGCGAGCACGTACCGGTCCCGCGAGCTGAAGTCCCGCAGCGCCCGGCCGAGGATCTCCTCGCTGCTGCCGTCGGAGTACACGTTGGCGGTGTCGAAGGTGGTGATGCCGGCTTCCAGCGCCTGCCAGATCAGCGGGCGACTGGTCTCCTCCGGCAGCGTCCAGGAATGATTGCCGCGCATCGGATTGCCGAAGCTCATACAGCCCAGCGTGATCGCCGACACCTCGAGTCCGGTGCTGCCCAGTCGCACGTATTTCATGGCGTTCCCTTCGTTGCGAAGCCGAGCCGCTTAGAGGCCGGCGCCCCTGCCGGTGTTCCGAATCTTCGGGCTCTGGGCCGCTTCGGTCTCGCTGCGGGAGTCGTGCTCGGCGCGCTCCTGGGCGGAGAGCGGAGCTGAGCGAGGGCGGCGGGAGATCACGTAGAGGAACACGGAGACGGCGATCGCCACCACCAGGATGAGGATCCCCAGGATCAGGCTGAACGTTTCGGACACTAGGTCCTCCAAGCGTTGCGGATGGGTCACTCGGGCCGGTTGGGCCTTCACAAAGGTCTACCGTCTGGGCGCGCCGGCGTCAATTGTGCCGTCGCGGATGACCCCACGGTGCCGGCACTCCCGCGGTACGCTCCGTTCATGGTCGATCGTTATCGCTCAGTGGAGGAGTACCTCGCCGCGCAGCCCGCAGAACGACTGCCCGTGATCCAGGCGCTGCGGCAGCTCGTTCTGGAGGCCAACCCGGCCGCAGAGGAACACATCAAGTGGAATTCCCCCAGTTTTGTACTCGCCGGGGTCGACCAAGCCACGATCAGCGCTCAGGGCAAAAACGGGGTGCGGCTGGTGCTGCACCGGGGCGCGACCACCGCCGAGAACCCGGATGCCGCATCTGCTTTCATCGGTGACCCGAACGGCCTGCTCACCTGGCACTCTGATATCCGGGCGAGCCTGCTCGTCACCGATCTCGCCGATCTGGAGCACATACGTGCAGCGGCCGTCGAAGTCGTGCGCGCTTGGCTCGCCGAGGGCACCGACTCCCCGTGACCGGAGGTCCCGGTGCCGTTCCGGGCTGGGTTGGATAATCCAACCAAAGGTAGACTACGCACATGACAACGGGACCCTCCGATGCTCGTGCGCACCCCGTCTCGTCGAAACGCTCCGGCGACGACCTGCGTTGCTCCATCGCGCGCACTATGCAGGTGCTCGGCGACCGGTGGACGATCCTGATCGTGCGGGAGGGTTTCCGCGGACACACCCGGTTCAGCGACTTCCGACGGGTGCTCGGCATCCCCACCGACATCCTCACCTCCCGGCTGTGCTCGCTCGTGGCCGCCGGGGTGTTCGAACGCCGCGGCTACCGCGAGCCGGGCGCCCGTGAACGTTTCGATTACCACCTCACCGCCGCCGGCGACGCGCTGCTCCCGGTGCTCGGCGCGCTTGCCCAGTGGGGTGACGACTACCGGCCGTCCGGTCACGGCCCCAGCCGGCTCTACCAGTACGCCGACACCAGCGAACCCACCTCGGTCGCGTTCGTCACCGCCGCCGGCGTCGTGGTGCCGTTGGCCGACATCGCCATCGTGCCGGGGCCGGGCGAGAACGACCCTGACATCGGCCCCACCCGCCCCCTCGCCGCCGCGCACCCCTGATCGCCGGGCTCGGCTGGGCCGCCGGCGGCCGGCGCTGCGGTCAGTTCGGCGGAAGGTTGACCGTGTCACCCTCGGAGGTGAGGTCGGCGCCCTCCCGCAGCTCCAGGACCTCGATCGTGGGATCGGCGACCAGCGCGCCCACGAGCGCCCGGGTGCCGGCGATCACCGTGGAGTCGAAGTCGATCTCGCTCACCAGCACCCAGGCGTGGTCGTCCGGCCAGATCAGGTTCGGCGACTGCGGCCACGTCGAATCGGTCCATGGCGCATCCGTCAGCCAGGCCGGGTCGACGAACCGGCGGATGCCCGCGTCGAACAAGACATAGTCCCGCCCGGGCAGTCGCAGCCGAGCACCGGACGACACCTCGGCGGGCAGCAGGCCGGGGCCCCTCGAATCGTCGGGCTCGGCCATCGCGGCGAGCGCCGCCTGCCGGAGCCTCGCCTCGCCGGCCTCAGTCTCACGATCGGCCGCACGATCGGATGCGCGGTCGGCCGCCTCTTCGTCGCGCACCATGATCACGGAGACCCCGGTACCGCGGACGAGTCCACCCCAGCCCTCCCACACGGCCGCGATTCCGGCATCCGGGGTGCCGGTGTGGGCGGCCAGGTGCAGGGCCACGGCGGCGAGTACGGCCACGTCGAGGGTGCCCACGGCGGGTTCGGAGTACCGCCAGCCGTCGGCATCCACCAGTTCGTTGTACTCGTTGGGCACCCCGCGGTTCAGCCGGCCGAACTGCGCCAGCGGATGCATGGTGGCACCCCCGACCTCGGCCACCCGCGCCCACGGCACGCTCCGGTAGTCGATGCCGGACGCAAACCCCCGGTTGGGGCCCGACCAGGTGCCGGTGCCGGCTGGCCGGTCAATCGTGACGGGGTGGAACACCCGCGCGTACGCTTCGAAACCACGCGGCACCGCAGAGTGCATGTTTCGCCACCGCACGTCCAGCCGCTCGCGCAGCCACTCACCGCGCCCCACGTCGCCCACCCAGTCCATACCTCACCGTAGGACCTGCCCGGCCAGAACACACTCCCCCGATCAGCCGCGGGATGCACAACTCCTGCTATTTCTTCCGGCCGGCCGGTGGCGCCCCGGATGTCAGCGGACGCCCCGCCGCCGTCCCATGGCTCTGCAGGAGTTATACCCCCGATCGGGTGGTTTCGCTGGGGGTGTGGGCGCAACTCCCGGGCACCTTCCCCGGTCCCGGCCGCGGCAGTACCGTGTCGGGCATGAGGCGGATGTGCCCCTCGCCGATGACACTGAATGGAGGCCTACCTTGAGCAGCACGCCCACCCGCCGCCGCGGTTACCTGCCGCCCAGCCGCTTCATGCGGCACGTCGTCAACCCGGTCGCCCGGGCCTGCGGCACCCCCACCCTCATCGTGCGTGGTCGCATCAGCGGCCGGGAGATCAGCACCCCGGTGGCACCGTTCCGGTTCGAGGGCGACCGATATGTCATCGCCGGCCGCGGCGAGACCCAGTGGGTGCGCAACCTCCGGGTCGCCGGTCGCTGCGAGCTGCGCATCCGGTGGCGCCGACACCCGTACCGGGCCACCGAGCTGCGGGGCCTCGAACACGACCAGGTCGCCGCCGACTACCTCGAGAAACTGGGCCGTCGGGCCAGGCCGTTCCTGGCCGAGCTGCCGGATCTGGTCGACCATCCGATCTTCAGGCTGGAACTCTGCGAGGCACCGGTGCGCAGCTAGACCCGCCGCTCACCGCACGGGCAGCCCCACCAGGCGCAGCCACGCGGCGAGGTGCGGTTCGTCGAGCACCGGAGCCCGCAGCCCGACGTAGCCGTCCGGTCGCACGACGAGGATGCCGGTGCCGGGCCTGTCGTCGAGCCGGTAACTGTGCACCAGCGGGCTCAGCATCCGGTCGGGCACCGGTCGCGCGTTCGCCTGCAACAGGATGTGCACCCCCGGCCGCGCGAGCAACGCGTGCAGGCGCACCCGACGGCCCTCGCAGCGCACCAGGGTGTCGGGCACCCGCGAGCCCGGCCGCAGCACCCGCCGGGCCAGCCCGCCGCGCACCGGGGTGAGTGACGCGCGCACGTCCATCGACAGCGGGCTGTGCGGGTACCGCAGCCGGAACTGCGAGAGGGTGCGGAGGCCCACCGCGGTCAGCCGGCGTTGCCGGGCGAGCCAGGGCAGCACCGGCCAGGCCACAGGCACCAGCACCGCCCGGCCGAGCTGGGCCAGCGGATGCAGACTCGCCTCGGCCCAATACATGGTGTGCGTCAGCCGCAGCACGGCCCGGTCGGCGGGGCGACGCTCCAGCGCGTACGAGTCCAGCAGCGCCGACCCGGGCCGGGCGGCCAGGGAGCCGCCCGGCCGCGTGTCACCCGGGGTGTCCGCCGTCTCGGGCAGCCGCCGGACGGCCGCGGCTGCGAACGCCAGCTTCCAGCCGAGGTTCACGGCGTCGTGGATGCCGGCGTTCATGCCCTGCGCGCCCGCCGGCGAATGCACGTGGGCGGCATCGCCGGCCACGAACAGCGGACCCCGGCTGAACCGGCTGGCGATCCGGTGTTGCAGCCGCACCTGGGCCGACCAGGCCACCTCGGTGATCTGCGCCGGCAGCCCGGCCTCGTCGACCAGCCGCTGCAGTTGCTCCTGCGGTACGGGCGGACCCGGCTGGCCGAACGGCTGCCGGTCGTCGCCGGCCCGTCGGGTGGCGAGCATCCGCCAGGTGGCCCGTTCACCGATGTTGAACAGGAATACCAGCCCCTGCCGCCCGACGACCACATGCGCGACCCCGGTCTCGAGCATCACCGGCGCCACCGCCCGCGATCCGGCGCCGGCGGGGCCCAGCTCCACGTCCGCGAGCACCACCTCCTGGTCGTAGTCGCCGCCGAGGAATCCGCCGACCGACCGGCGCACCAGGCTCGCCGGCCCGTCACAGCCGGCCAGGTAGCGGCACAGCACGTCCTCGTCCGGCTCGTCGTCCGCGGTGCGCAGCACGGCCCGGGCGCCGCCCTGACGCAGCCGCGCCAGCCGCACCACCTCCGCACCGCGCTGCACCAGCACGCCGCGTTCGGCGAGCGCGGCGGCCAGCACGGCCTCCACGTCGGACTGCCGCACCAGCAGCGGGTGCGGGAACGCGGTGCCGGGCAGATCAAGCTTCTCGATCGACACCGACACCACCCGCGAGGGCAGGTGCAGCCGCACCGACGGTGCGGAGTCGCCGAGCGCGAGCAGGGCATCCGTCACCCCCAGCGGACGTAAGAGTTCGAGGGTGCGCGGATGCATCACCATCGCCCGCGACGGCCGGAACGCTTCCGGCCGGCGTTCGACGACACGCACCCGGGCGCCGTGGTCGACGGCCTGCAGCGCAAGGGTGAGGCCGGTCGTGCCGGCACCCACAATCAGAAGATCGGTGTCGAAATCGGTCATGCGGGTTCGCGCACCCGGCGCTTGGCCGACATCGGCTCGGCCGGACGCCACCAGTCCCCCACAATGCCGACGGCCCCGGCCGAAAACCGGTACGGATCGCGCAGGAACTCGTCCCGGTGCACCCCGGGCAGCACCGCGTAGTGGATCGATCCGGGTTCGCTGCCCAGCGCGAGCACCCGCCACAGGGTGCGGGCGTAGGTTTCGGCGAGCTCCGGGCCGTCCCACTCGTAGATGCCCCGGTACAACCCGTTGATGTCGTGGGTCAGCCACAGCTTCGACACGTAGCCGGGAAAGCCGACGAACAGCGGGGTGTTCATGATGCTCTGCACCCGAAACCAGCGGTGCGCCCGGCCGCGCAGCAGCCGCAGGCGGAACCCCACCACCAACACCGTGGGGGTGTGGGCCGCCGCGCGGTCCACCACTGTTTCGCGGTAGACCACCGCGCGGCTGCCGTCGGCGAACGACAGTCGCTTGCCGGCGTTGCCCCGCGGCAAGTGGATGCGCCGCTGCACGAGCAGCAGACCGGTGCGCGCCACGCAGGCGGCCAGGCCCCGCACCGCCGGGCCCAGCGGAAGAGGCGGTTTCTCGCTCATCATGGTCGCTCCTCCCGATATCAGCGGCGGCCACCGTCGCCGGCGGCCGGTCCCCCGACGGTGCCAGCATAGGCAGCCGGTCCGTTTCGGGGAAGGCCCGGCCGGGGCACCTGGATGGGTACCGGTTGTGGCGCGGGAATCGCCGGGTAAGCAGATGCGCCTGCACAGTTGCGCCTCTTCGTGGGTCCGGGTGACCGGAGGCGTCCACGGGGCCGACGTCGGTGCACGATTGAGCGAACTCCGGAAAAGTCCTCGAGAAACCCGGGCGCTGAGCGGTAGCCTCAGGTGCGCGCGCTCGGAGCGGCCACGGCCGCCGTCGATACCGCGTTCGCCGCCCGAACCACCAGGTGGCCCGTCCACCATCAGTCCCACCCGGAACGGCCCCGAAGGACCCATGATCTCTACCTCCTCGCTCGACGACCCGTGGCCATCCACCGTGGCGCCCACCGTGCACCTCGTGCAGTTGAGCCAGGTCACCATCGATGCCCTCGCCGAGGAGGACCTCGACCTGGCCAACGAGCAGGCAGCGGTGGAACTGAGTCCCTTCTTCGTGCAGGCGGCCAGCGCCAACACCTGGCGGTACCGCAGCCGGCAGCTCGCCGCCTCGCCGGGCGACGCCAGCTGGATCACCCGAGTCATCTTCGACCCCGCCCGGCGGCTCGCCGTCGGTCAGTCCGGCTACCACGGCCCGCCGGACGACACCGGCATGGTCGAGGTGGGCTACGCCGTGGATGCCGCATACCGGCGGCAGGGCTATGCCCGCGCCGCACTCACCGCGCTGCTGGAACGCGCCCGCATCGAGCCGGCCGTCACGGTGGTCCGGGCCACCATCAGTCCCGACAACCTGCCGTCTCGGGCTCTTATCGCCCAGTTCGGCTTCGTCGAGGTGGGCGAGCAATGGGACGACGAGGACGGCCTCGAAACCATCTTCGAGCTAACCCTCGACTGAGCCGGGCCACCCAGGCACCGCCGCGAGGCACTCTCGCGGCATACCTTCGTTCTCGCGGCACACTTTGATTCTCGCGGCACACCTTTGTTGTCGCGGCACGTGCTCTAACCAGTGCCGCCGTGAACAATACCTGCCACGACGCACAACACCTGCCGCCGCACCGGATGCCCGCCGCAGCCACCCGGGTGCGGCGCCACCGGCATCCGTGCCAAGCTTGAAACCCGTGCCTCGCGCTCACCAACGGGACCCGCACGACCACTCACCACCACCAGAAAGTCCGCTGACGCAATGACGCCTCCCGCCCGCTCCGCAGAACGCACCGCTGCCCGCCCCGACGTGGCCGTGCGCCGCGCTCGCTTCGCCGTTGCCATGCTGTTCTTCACGAACGGCGCCCTGTTCGCCAACCTGATCCCCCGGTATCCCGCGATCAAGTCCGAGCTCGGGCTCAGCAACGCCGAATTCGGTTTCGCGGTCGCGGCGTTCCCGCTCGGCGCCCTCCTCGCCGGGCTCGCCGCAGGCATGCTGATCCGCCGGTTCCGGTCGTCGCGGGTCGCCGTGGTCTCGACGATGCTCACCGCGGTGGGCCTGATCCTGGCCGGAATCGCCCCCAGCTGGGCTGCCCTGGCCGCCGGTATCTTCCTGGCCGGAGCGATGGACTCCATCACCGACGTGGCCCAGAACTCGCACGGCCTGCGCGTTCAGCGGCTCTACAAACGCTCCATCCTCAACTCCTTCCACGCCGTGTGGAGCATCGGCGCGGTCACCGGTGGCCTCCTCGGCGCCGCCGCCGCCCAGCTCGACATTCCGCGCGGCCAGCACCTCATCGTGTCCGCCGTCACCTTCAGCCTGTTCGCGCTGTACAGCTACAGGTTCCTCCTCGCCGGCCCCGAGCCCCTCGAACCCGAAGCAACCGCCCCGGAACCGCACGCCGACGCACCCACCCGCTCGGCCGGCCGCTGGGGCAAGTGGCTGGTGCTCGGCGCGCTCGTGGTGATCGCCGCCTCCGGCGCCGTCGTCGAGGACGCCGGCGCGTCCTGGTCGGCCATCTATCTCTCCGACGCTCTCGGCGCATCCGCCCTGGTGGCCGGGCTCGGCTTCATCGCTTTGCAGGGCATGCAGTTCATCGGCCGGCTGCTCGGCGACGGCCTCGTCGACAGGTTCGGCCAGCGGGCTGTGGCCCGCACCGGCGGCACGATCGTGTTCCTGGGTATGGGCACGGCGCTCGCGTTTCCGTCGATCCCGGGCACCGTCGTGGGCTTCGGCCTGGCCGGCTTCGGCGTCGCCACGCTGATCCCGGCCGCGATGCACGCCGCAGACGAGCTGCCCGGCTTCCGCGCCGGCACCGGACTCACCATCGTCGCCTGGCTGCTGCGCCTGGGTTTCCTGTTCTCGCCGCCCATCATCGGCGCCATCGCCGACCTCTCCCAGTTGCGCTACGGGCTGCTCCTCGTGCCGCTGGCGGGCCTGCTCGTGGTGTTCTTCGCACCGGTGCTGGCCACCCGGGTACGCACTCGGTCCGCGGATGCCGCCGCAGCGGATGAACCGGACCTCACCGCAGCGCCCGCACCGACGGCGCCCTGAGCACACTCTGAACGGTCGCCGGGTCGCCGGGGCCGGTCGGCCCAGCTGGGCGTGCGGGTGGGCTAGGCGCGCGGTGTCTCGTCGTCGGCCGGCATCTGGTCGCGCATCGGCTCAGCGGGCCGCAACACCAAACCGAGGAACACCGCCAGGCCCAGCACGCCGGCGAGCAGTCCGCCGCCGCCCAGGTAGATCTCGGCCGGCGTGGCGAAACCGCTCGGCGCATCCGGTTGGAGGCCCACGTAGATCAGGTACCCGGTGAACCCGACACAAAATCCGGCACTGACGACCAGACCGATCACGGCGGCGCTCGGGCGCTTCATGGGGTACTCCTTCGGGTGGATCCTAAGCTGAGTCAACCACAGTTTCGCTCTGATCAGCGTATTATTTCGCACGGGGACTCGTGCGGGGTCTCCGCGACCCCCGGCACCCGGCATCCACTCAGCCGACACCCGCCTAAACTCGACGGATGACCGCACCTACCGCATCCGCCGCCGCCACCATCACCATGTTCGGCGCCGAGTGGTGCCGCGACTGCCGTCGCTCGAAGAAGCTGCTCGACGGCCTCGGTGTGGTCTACGACTACGTCGACCTTGAGGCCGTGGCCGACGGCGCCGACCGGGCCAAGGCCATCAGCGGCCGCACCCAGATCCCCGTGATCGTGTTCTCCGACGACACCCACATGGTCGAGCCCAGCGACGCCGACGTGCGCGCCAAGCTCTCCGAGCTCGGCACCATCTAGCCTCCGGGCCGGAGGGCGTTCGGGCAGCACGCGGGGGTCTCACCGTCGAGGCACCCCGAGCATTCCCGCCAGCGTCTTCAGCGCCGCGGCCACCTCCCCGCTTCCCCGCCTGCCCCTGGCACCCGGCGGCGCACCCTCCGTGGCGGTGCGCGCCACGTGCTCGGCCACCCGGAACAGCCAGGCCCGGAAGGCCGAGTCCATCGTCGGCGCCTGCGCCTCGACCAAGGCCAACGCCCGGGCCAGCTCGCCCAGCACCCGGGCCTGGTCATCGGCGGCGCCGTCGATCACGCCGAGGTCGCGGGCGAGTACCTCGGCCACCAGGTCCGCGTCGATTTCCTTGACGATGGGCAGCGCGTCCGGGTGATGCGCCTCGCGCGTCACGGCCTTCTCCGCGGCAAGCATCTCCGTTACGACCACCATCGGCCCTCTGGGCGACGCCCCCACCATGTACAGTCCCACGAGAAACGGTGCGGCCCCCACGGCCTGCCATTCCTCGGCGGTGAAGGCCTCCCTGACGGCCATCTCAGTTCCTCCTCGAGCGCCGACCCCCGCGAGAGGTGCCCGAGCGGCACCAACCGCGCCCGGCCCGAGGCGCCTCTGTTTCGTCCCACCGTCCCGCTACGCCCACGCCGCGCCCGCGCTTCGGCCCGGCTAGCGCTGCGCCAGGCCTCCCGGTCCACGCTACGCCTGCGCCGCCGGCGCCCGCTACGCCTGCCGGGCAGGATGCGGTCGACCGAGGTGTGCGGGCAGGATGCCGTCGGCCGAGGTGCGCGGGCAACGCGCCGTTATGCGGGTGGCGCGCCACCCGCATAACGGCGCCTGACCCGCGTAACGCATCTCCCCGCCGCACACCCGCACCCGCCCCGCGTCACCACCCGGCCCATCCGCCCCCACGCGCCGGCGCACCCCCTCACCTGCCCGGCGCATCAGCCCCGTTGCACCCCACCCCTGCCGGGGGTACCGTAAACGCAACATCGCACCCGGCCCCGACCGTGGCCGGCTGACCTCCGTTGCCGCATGGAGCGGTAGCCGACAGCGCAACCTGAAAGCCAACCCGCCGCGCATCCCCGGCCCCGGGTCACTCGTAACGACGTCCGCACCACTCCACGCACCGGTAGTCTTCCCCCCGGGGGTACAGATGGACACGACACAGCACAACACCGCAGAGCGGAACGCGCCGGAGGCCGACGGGCTGACGATCTTCGACGACGTGCACGAGGTGCGTGACGAGCCCGTCGCTTTTGTGGGATTGCAGCTGATGGCCGTGGTTCTCAGCTACTCCTTCGCGCTGGGCGTCCTGGTGATCATCCTGGTCCCGGTCGTGCTGGCCCTCACCCTGTTCTGGCCGTACCTGCCTGGAATGCTGTTCCCGGAGCTGGCGGGCCTGTAACCGCCCTCGGCTCCGAACGCCGGGCCCACCCGGTCGGCATCCGGGCGCATCCGCCTATTTGACCAGCGCCGCCCGGTACCGCTCGTACCGTGACCTGCCCACGAGCCGCCAGAGCAGCCGCACCGGAGCGGGCAGGTGCTCGTGTTGCCAGTCGTCGCCGCCGTCCGGTTGCGCGGCGAGGATCGTGCCGAGCTGAACGAACACCTTGCCCTTGGGGGTGGCCTTCCGACCGTGTTCGGAGAACGCGTCGATCTCCCTCGGCGTGATGACGGTCTCCATCACGGGCACGATGTGGGTCTCCTCGTCGGGCAGGTGCACGGCGAGCGCCGCATTGATGCCGGCCAGCGCTGTGGCAACGGATGCCGCATCCGTTGCCCGGCCGCTCGCCCGCCAGGCCGGCAGGGCCGCATCGAGTTCGTTGAGGTGCACGAGCATCAGCGCGTGCTGCTCCTTCATGCGCGTCACGTGGGCCGCGCAGGAGGGAGCCCGGCTCTCCAGCCGGCCCCACAGCATGGTGTCTTCGCCTTCGTGGTGTGCGTGCAGCCCGGTGGAGAGCATCGCGAGGTAGTCGCCGACGAGGTCGGCCTGCTCGGCGTCGCTGTCGGGCACCGCACCGACCAGCGCCGGGGCCTCACCGAACCCGGCCCGGAACATCCGATGGATCTCGACCATGCCGCGGCCGTCGCAAATCTTGACGGCACCGGCGCCGTCGTCAGGGTTGTCGCCGCTGGAGGGCAAGGCGGTGGCTGGCATGGGGCCTCCTTCGTGAGATGTGCACGCTGGAACCGTATCCGCGTGGCTGTGCCCCTTCAAGGGGTTGCCACGGTCGGACTCGCCAAGTGGATGTGGGAGCGCAGCGCGGGTTTGTGGGAGCGACGCGGGGTTAGCGCATCCGCCGAATCTGCCCGGCCCCGCATCCGCCGATCGGTGCCACACTCGCGACAGCCGCCGCGGTGCACGCTGACGCGGCGACAGCACCGCCCCTACGATCGAGACAGCGCCCCACCCCACACCGAAGGAGATCACCATGGAGCTAACCGGTCGAGACGTCGACGAGTTCCTCGCGACCCTGGACGGCCCCTTTGTCGACTCGATGCGGGCCCTCGACGCCATCATCTCCGAGGTCTTCGCCGGGGTCACCCGCGAGCTGTGGGAGGGCGTCTTCTGGGGCGGCACCGAGCAGCAGAACATCGGCTACGGCCACACCGTGATCGCCCGGCCGGGCAAGCCCACCGTGGAGTGGTTCGTGGTGGGACTGGCCAGGCAGAAGAACCACCTCAGCGTGTACGTGAATGCGGCCGACGAGAACGGTTCCCTCGTTCAGCAGTACAAGGGCCGGCTCGGCAAGGTCAAGGTCAGCTCCGCCGCGATCACGTTCGCGTCGATCGACGCCCTCGAGCTGGACGAGTTCCGGGCCCTGCTCCAGGATGCCGCGCGGCTCACGCCCGACGCCACCTGAGCCAGCGCGCAGCCACATGGCCTCGGCCCGGGCGTGGCCGCCGAGGTATGCGGGCAAGGCGCCGTTATGCGGGTGGCGCGCCACCCGCATAACGGCGCCTGACCCGCCTAACGCCCCGAAGGCCACGCCGGCCGCTCCTCCACCGGCGGCCGGACCCGTCCCTCCGTAGGATGAGCCCATGCCTGCAACCCCCGAACTCGAAACCCCGTCAGCGGATGACCGCGAACTCATCGAGCTCGCTCGTGCGACCATCGACGCCAACACGGATGCCGGCCCCGACGAGGACGGCGCCCACACCATGGGCGCGGCCGTCCGGGCCGCCGACGGCCGCATGTTCGCCGGCGTGAACCTGTTCCACTTCACCGGCGGTCCGTGCGCCGAGCTCGTCGCCCTGGGCACCGCCCGCGCCGGTGGTGCGCGGGAAATCACGACGATAGTTGCCGTGGGCAATCACGGTCGCGGCGTGGTCGGCCCGTGCGGGCGGGACCGCCAGGTGCTCTTCGACTACCACCCCGGCATCCGGGTGTTGCTGCCCACCGCCGAGGGGGTGCGGGTGGCCCGGATCGAGACCCTGATGCCGTTCGCCGCGGCGTGGAGCCTGGCGGATGGCGTGCAGCCGTTCGACGACGACCGATTCCGCTGACGCCGGGCAGTCCCCCGCTGCCCAATGTTCGGCAACTGTTGCCGATCCGGACAATTGCGCCCGGTGTGCCGGGCACAGTTGTCCGCACGGGCAACAGTTGGTCCGGTTGCGGGCGACCGGCACCCGATCCGCCCTCGTCGGTGCCCCTGAGGGTGGCCGCGAGGGTGGCCGCGGATGGCTCGATCGGCGGGAGAGAATTGCGGTATGACCGCGCGGAGGTCGCCGCCCGGCGGCCCCGGCAGGTGGCCCGCTGAACCCCTGCGGTCCCTGATGCTCCGCGCCCGACCGACCGGAATTCGCGTTATGCGGGGTAGGCGCCATTGTGCGGGTGCCACGCCACCCGCATAACGGCGCCTTGCCCGCGCAGCACCCCGGAGCAGGCATCCGGCACCCGAACCACCCATCCCGCGGCCGAGCCGACACCAGGCCCAGGGGCCGAACCGCTACCGAGCCAGCCGTCCCCGACCCCTCAGCAGCTCCACCAGGGCATCGAGAACCGGCACCTGCCCGCGCACCAGCTGCACCCGGGCCTGCTCCAGACCCACCCATCGGGCATCGTCCACCTCGGGGAACGACCGCAACCGGCCGGACCCCTTCGGCCACTCCAGCTCAAACGTGTTGCTCACCACGGTGTCGACCGCGAGGTCGGCCTCCGCCGCGAACACCGTCACCACCTTGCCCGACGGCTGCCGAAACTCACCCAGCTCGACATACTCCACCGCTGGTGCCGGCACCCCGATCTCCTCCTCGAACTCCCGCCGCGCAGCCGCGAACGGGTCTTCCCCGAGCCCGTACTCGCCCTTGGGGATCGACCAGGCCGCGGCATCCTTGCGCGCCCAGAACGGGCCGCCCATGTGCGCGATCCACACCTCGGGCTCCGCCGCATCCGTGAACCGATAGAGCAGGATGCCCGCGCTCAACACCACCATCGACCCACCCCTCAGGACGCGGCCAGCCTGGCCCGCTCGGCGGCCACGTCGAAGTCGGCAGGCGGCCAGGTGAGCACCATGTCGTTCAACGCCTTGAGCAGAAGCTCCCGCACCGCGAGGTGGGCGAACCATTTGCGGTCGGCGGGCACGACGTACCAGGGCGCGAACGCCGTGGAGGTGCGCTCGAGCGCGGTCTGGTACGCCGCTTGGTAGCCGGGCCAGAGCATGCGCTCGTCGATGTCACCCGGGTTGAATTTCCAGTATTTGTCGGGTCGGTCGAGCCGCTCGAGCAGGCGCTTCTTCTGCTCGCCGGCGCTGATGTGCAGCATCACCTTGATCACGGTGGTGTCATCGTCGACGAGCTCCTGTTCGAAGGCATTGATCAGGTCGTAGCGTTCCTCGATCTCCTCGGGCGGCGCGAGCTGCCTGACCCGGCCGATCAACACGTCTTCGTAGTGCGACCGGTCGAAGACACCGATCATGCCGGCGGTCGGCAGTTCTCGACGGATGCGCCAGAGAAAGTCGTGCCGCAGCTCGGCCGGGGTGGGCGCCTTGAACGCCACGTGGCTGACGCCCTGGGGGTCGACGGCGCCCACCACGTGGCGCACGATGCCACCCTTACCGGAGGTGTCCATCCCCTGCAGGATGAGCAGGATCTTGCGCGGGTCGCCCTCCCGGCTGTTGGCGAAGAGCATCTCCTGCTGGTGCGAGAGCGCCTCAGCGGCGGCGGCGCCGGCGGTCTGGGCATCCGTTTTGTTGCCGCTGAAGCCGGGCGTTGAGCCGGGATCGACGGCGCCGAGGACGAACCCGCGGGTGACCTTGAGCAGGTTGCTGGATGCGTCCGTCCAGGCGGAAGCGGATGTCGAGGCCACGGCGGCTCCCTTCGTCGGATGCTGCCATTCTGCTCCGCCGGCTGCCGAAAACGGTGGATTCCGTGACGAATTGCCGGTTTCACGCCACTCATAGGTGGGGCGAGTCATCCGCTCGGCACCGTAGCCGGTCAGCTCGGCCGTACCCGGCCCGGGCTCGGACGCCTCGCCTCAGTCCCCAACCAGAAAGCAGGCCACCATGACCGCACTTCGTCTTCTCCTCGCCGCCGCCGTGGCCTTCGCGTTCTACCTCATCGGCGCCAAGGCCGGCCGAGGCCGGTACAAGCAGATCCGCCGCAACGCCAAGAAGGCGTGGAACGACCCGACCGTGAAGAAGGCCCGCGCCGGCACGAAGAAGCTCGCCCGCCGCAACACGAAGAAGATCACCAAGGCCGTTCACCGCTAAGCCAGCACCCCCTTCGAAAGGAATCTCATGACCGACAACACCGCACAGCAGGCCCACGACCTCGTCGAGGACACCGTCGCGAAGGCCGGCGAGCTCGCCGACCAGGCCCGCCACGCCGTCGACGACACCGTCGCCACCGCCACCGCGGCCCTGCGCGACATCGACACCACCGCAGCCCTCGCCTCGGCACGGGAGTTCGCGACCGACACGTTCGGGAAGCTCTCCGACGCCTACAAGCGCAACCCCACCCTGGTCCTCACGCTCGGCTCCGTCGCCGTCGCCGCGGTGACCGGCCTCGGCGCCCTGCTCGCCAAGCGCCGGTAGTCGCGGAGCCGACCCGCGCGGGCGCTACCTGAGCGCCGCCGTCATCCCCTGTCGAGCACCGCCGCGAGCGTGGTGCCGAGCAGTCGGGCCGATTCCGTGTACTTGGCCGTGAGCCGCCGGCTCATCTCGGGCGGCAGCGCGGCCTGACGGACCGGGTTCGCGTTGTGGGCGAGGTCGGCGTGCTTCACGACCAGCGCCAGCGGGTCGGCGGCCACCCGGGCCATCGACTCGGCGAGCGGTTCGCCGGCCCGCTTGGTCAGCGCATCCACCGCCCGCACGACGGGCTCGTCAAAGCCCTGCGCGCGCAGGTCGTCGAGCGTGATGGGGGTGTCCTCCACCACGTCGTGCAGCACCGCCACGGTCTTCTCGGGCACGGTGTTGACCAGGCTCATCACGCCCAGTGGATGCTCGATGTAGGCCACCCCGAGCTTGTCGACCTGCCCGGCGTGCGCCGCCTGTGCCAGCGCGATGGCGGCCGCCAGGCTGCCGGCCGCCGGGCTGCCCTGCCCGGCGGTGTCGTCCTGCTCGGGACCGGCGCCGGACGGCGCGGTGGTGTCTGTCATGGCAACTCCTCGAGGGCGATCAAAACTGAGTCACCTCGACGCTAGCGCACCCCGTGCCGGCCCGCGGTGCCGTCGGCGGTGCTCCTCGACGTACCGCACGCATGCCGTCGAGGCGCCGTCGGCGTGCCGTCGCTGTGCTCGTGGAGGTATGCGGGTCAGGCGCCGTTATGCGGGTGGCGCGCCACCCGCATAGCGGCGCCTGACCCGCACAGCGCGCCGCCTTCGCGGCCACGCGTCACCCGTGCACCAAGGCCCTACGCCCGACGACCTACGCACGGCCGCCACCCAGCGCGGCTACCATCCACAGCATGAGCGAACCCACGAACCCCCGCCCCGCCCCCGGTCCGGCAGCTGCGCCTCGTCGTCGAGACCGAGGACTTCGATGCCGCCCTCGCCTTCTACCGCGACGTGCTCGGGCTGCCAGTGTCGGAGTCCTACGAGGGCGAGGGCGACGCCCGGGTCGTGATCCTCAGCGCCGGGATCGCCACCCTCGAGCTGTCCAATCCCGCCCAGGTGCGGCTGATCGATCGGGTCGAGGCCGACGGCCAGCCCAGCCATCGACTCCGCGTCGCGTTCGAGGTGGACGACACCGCGGCGACCACCGACCGGCTCGTTGACGCCGGCGCGATTCTCACCGCCACGCCCCGCGAAACCCCGTGGCGCTCGATCAACTCGCGAATGGATGCGCCGGCCGGCCTCCAGATCACCCTCTTCCAGGAGCTCGACGCCGGGGAACACCCCTCCGGCGACAGCGACGTCCCGGCCTAGGAGCCCCACACGCCGGCCGCATCCGCGCTCACAGGGGAGGGACGGGGATTGCCCTCATCACGATTGCGGATGAAACTGCCCGTGTGGATGACACCAACTGCCCTCACCCCCTCAGTAAGCGCGATGCTGCCGCTCTCGTCGGCGTGCTGGCCAACCTCGAAGGGCTGGTCTGGATGGCCGGCCTCGACGATCATTCGGTGCAGACCCTTCTGCACCGTCTCGCAAGCGACGGCATCGCCGCGCCGCTGAGCGAGGGCGCCGACCCTCGTTACAACGTGCGCCAGGCGCTCAACGACCTCAACCAACAGCTGCGCTACGCCCTGGGCGAGTACGACAGCCCGCACAGCTCGGCGCCGGTACCTCGCTGAGAGAGTGCGGTTCGAGCGGGACTCGTCGCCGGGTTCGACAGGCGCAACCAACGGATGGGTCGAGCGCGCCACGGCGTTGCACGGCTCAGTGCACCACCCTGTAGACGACGTGGGTGACCAACTCATTCTCCACCGAAGTCACCTGTTCCAACCTCACGTCATCCAGTCCCTCCAGCAAGGGCTCGCCGGTGCCCTGCACCACCTGCGCGATGTGCAGCCGCAATTCGTCGATCAGCCCGGCCGCGAGGTACTGCCGCACAGTGGACGCACCGCCGGCGATGGCCACGCTCAACTCCCCCGCGGCGGCACGCGCCTGCTCCAGCGCCGATTCGATGCCGTCGGTGACAAACGTGAACGTCGTGCCTCCCGCCATGACCAGCGGTGCCCGCGGATAGTGCGTCAACACGAACACCGGCGCGTGGTACGGCGGCTCGTCGCCCCACCAGCCCGTCCATTCGTCGTCCCACTCCCCTCGGCCGGGACCGAACATGTTGCGGCCCATGATGTATGCACCCGCCTCCAGGATGGCCTCCATTTGGGCGGCATTCTCGGCAGGCTGCTCGAGCGCCCAGCGGTGCAGCCGCATTCCCCCTTCACCGAGCGGATTCTCCAGGCTCTGGTTGGGGCCGGCCGCGTAGCCGTCGGTGGAGACGGTGATATCGCAGGTCACTGGCGTCATGGTCGATCGCTCCGTTCGTTCGGTCCCGCCTCGCCGGCCGCCCTCGGGCCGGTCACACCTTCACGGCCGATCACACACTCGCGGCCGCCGGCACAACATTGTGCGGCACCGGGTCGTGCCGCAGGTAGCTGCGGCGGAAGAGACCGCTCCCCGCCGTCAAGGCCCGGAGCTCGATGGCATACCGTAACAGCTCGGCATCCGGGATCTCGGCGCTGATCTCGGTGCGCTCATCACCCACCGATGTGGTGCCGGTCATGTGGCCGCGGCGGGTGGACAGGTCGGTCATCACCGCGCCGACGGAGGCGTCGGGCACCCTGATCGTGACCGCCGAGACCGGTTCGAGCAGCTGGATCCGGGCCTCCGCGGCGGCCTCCCGCAGCGCCAGCGCCCCGGCTGCCTGGAACGCCGCATCCGACGAATCGACGCTGTGCGTCTTGCCGCCCACTAGCGTCACCCGGATGTCCACAACGGGGAACCCGGCCGAGACGCCCTTCTCCATCTGCGCGCGAACGCCCTTCTCCACCGATCCGATGTAGTGCCCGGGGACCACGCCGCCGACGATCTTGTTCACGAACTCGAACCCCGCCCCGCGCTCCCGTGGTTCGACCTCGATCTCGCAGATGGCGTATTGGCCGTGGCCGCCGGACTGCTTCACGTACCTCCCCCGGGCGCCCGCCGGCGTGGCGAAGGTCTCCCGCAGCGGCGTGATCACGTCGACGGTCTCCAGCTTCACGCCCTGGCTGCGCAGCCGGTCCAGCACGACCTCGGCGTGCGCCTCGCCCATGCACCACAGCACCAGCTGGTGGGTCTCAGCGTTGCGCTCCACCCGCAGGGTCGGGTCGACGGCCACGATCTTGCCGAGGTTCTTGGCCAGCGCGTCGTCATCGCTCCGCGCCGCGCCGTGCACCGCCACCGGCATCAGTGGCTCCGGCATCTCCCACGCCTCGACCAGCAACGGCGCCTCCCGATCGGACACGGTGTCCCCGGTCTCCGCGTCGGTCAGCCGGGTCAGCGCGCAGATGTCTCCCGCCACGCAATACGGCACCGGTCGCAGGATGGCGCCCAGCGGGGACTGCAGGTGGGTGACCCGTTCGTCGCTGTCGTGGTCCTGATGGCCCCGGTCGGTGAGGCCGTGGCCGCCGATGTGCACGATGGTGTCCTCCCGCAGCGTGCCGGAGAAGATGCGGACCAGGCAGACCCGGCCCAGAAACGAATCGATGGTGGTGCGCACGACCTCGCCCACCAGCGGCCCGTCCGGATCGCAGGTCAGCGGCCCCACCGGTCGGCCGTCCAGGTCCGTCACCGACGGCAGGGCACGCTCCATCGGCGAGGGGAACGCGCCGGTCAGCAGCTCCAGCAGTTCCGTCATGCCTACCCCGGTCTCGGCGGAGGTCGCCAGCACCGGATAGAAGCTGCCGCGCACCACGGCGATCTCCAGGTCGGCGGTGAGGGTGTGCAGGTCGATCTTGGCGCCGCCGAGATAGCGGTCCATCAGGGTTTCGTCTTCGCTCTCGGCGATGATGCCCTCGATCAGGGTGGCCCGGGCCGGCTCCGCGTCAACGCGTTCGGCCTCGGTGGCCGGCCGTTGGGTGGGCCCGGCGGTGCCCGCGCCGGAGTCCGAGACCGTGCCGGAGAGCAACCCCAGCAGCCCGGTGATGCTCCCGTCGGTGCGGATCGGCACGGCCAGCGGCAACACGGCGCCGAAGTTCTCCTGGCACGCCGCCAGCACCGCCTCGTACGCCGCCCGCGGGTGATCGATCCGGTTGATCACCACCGCCCGGGGCATCCCGATGCGCTCGCACTCCGCCCAGAGAGCGGTGGTGGCCGCGTCGACACCGTCAACGGCCGAGACCACGAACAGCGCCGCATCCGCTGCCCGCAGCCCGGCACGCAGGTCGCCGACAAAATCGGCGTAGCCCGGGGTGTCGAGCAGGTTCACCTTCACCTCGCCGACCGTCAGCGGCAGCACCGACAGCGCCACGGATCGTTGCTGGTGGATCTCGGACGGGTCCGAGTCGCTCACCGTGCTGCCGCCCTCGATCGTGCCCATCCGGGTGAGGGCACCGGTGGCCGCGAGCAGCGCTTCGGCGAGCAGGGTCTTACCGGCGCCGGACCGACCGACCAGGGCGACGTTGCGGATTTTCTCCGGCCGATCTGCCGGAGGGCCCGACGACGTCGCGGCCTTGCGTTGTTCCGCGCCGCCCCGGCCCGTCCCCTTCGACGCATCCTGTTTTCCCGACATGAGCAACTCCCGACGTCGTCGTCCCAACTTTTCCTCACCGCTGCATCCAATTGACACCCAGACCTCACCAAACGGCAAGGGCCGACCGGCACGCTACCCCCTGTGCGCAACCCCCCAGCGATCCCGGCCTGCCAGGCATAGGGTCTCGCCAAGCACACCGTGAGGGAGGTCATCTGATGGGACATCTGGTCTACGACTCGAGCCTCAGAATCGACTTCAACGATCGGATGCTCGCCCATCTTCAGGTTGCCTTCGCGGTGAAGCTGCACTCGAACGAGAGTTTCCAGTTCTCCTGGCGACAGGACAGAGATGGCGACGGCGGTCGAGGTTCGATCTGGATCCACCCCCACATTTCAATCCTCTACAGGTTCACCGATCGATTGAAGCCAACGCTCAATCCCCGCTGGATCGAAGCTCTCGTGCGCTCCGCCGACACACCAGAGGGTATGTCCGCACTGCCCGAACCGAACGCGCTCACCACGGCTGCGGATCCGCACGCCGCACCGTGAACCGCTGAGCGGGGCCATGGTGGCTCGGCGCCCGTTACGCTCGAGCCATGGGTTCCCGAACTGAACGAGTGCACGGCACCTTGACCGCGTGGGACGACGACCGCGGATTCGGCTTCATCACTCCCGCTCAGGGAACCGGCAAAACCTTCGTGCATATCAAGGCGTTCCCGGCCGGCCACACGCGGCCGCAACTCGGCGAGGCGCTCACCTTCGATATCGAGCAGTCGGCAGACGGCAAACGCCGTGCCGCACGGGTGCACCCGGCGGGCAAACGGATGCTGTCGTCGTCGGGTCGCACCCCCGCCCGGCGCACATCCCGCGCCGCACGGTACCTCCCGATCCTGTTCTTCGTGGCCGGCTACCTCGTCGTGAACACACTTTGGCCGATCCCCGTGTGGGTCGCCGGTCTCTACCTCGCCGCCAGCATCGTCTGCTTCTCCCTTTACGCGGTCGACAAGTCGGCGGCCACCGCGGGGCGCTGGCGCGTGTCGGAGACGACTCTTCTTCTGTGGGGCGTCATCGGCGGCTGGCCGGGCGCCATCGTCGCCCAGCAGACGCTGCGGCACAAGACCCAGAAGGCCAGTTTCCGGTCGGCGTTTCGGGGCAGCGTGATCGTCAACCTGATCGTCTTCTTGGTGTTCGCGACGCCGGCTTTCGCACTGTTCGTCGAGTGGACCCGACGCCCCCTGTTCTAGCGGCGGGTCTCCCGGCTCAGGCCGAGTGCGCGCGGCGCACCGCGGCGAAGGTGTCCGGCTTGTCGGGCCGGAGGAATTCGACGATGAGATCCCGGCACAGGTCCGGCTTCTCCACCAGCACACCGTGCGACGCGTGCGGCACCACCGCGAGCTCGCCGGCGGGCAAGGCGCGGTAGAGCTCCACGATGTGCTCCAGCGCCATGTCGTCATCGTCGCCGACGAGCACGAGCACCGGCATCCGTATCGCGGCGAGGTCCGCCGTCGTCAGCGTCGGACCCTGTTGGTGCATCCGGGCCAGCTTCCCGGCCACGACGGCGTAATGCTCCCGGCCATCCGGTGAGACCTCGGCGTAGGCGTCGACCATGAATTCCGGCACGTCGGCATTCAGGGTGCCGGCGGGCCACCCCGCCAGCGAATAGACACCGGAGACGAACACCAACTGCGACACCAGGTCGGGTCGCCGCAGAGCCACGAGCAGCGCCACGACGGCACCGTCGCTGTAGCCCAATAGCGGGGACGGGCCCGCGGTGTGCTGCTCCAGAAAGCGGATGCTGTCGTCCGCCATCCCCTCGAACGTTAGTGGGCCGTCGGTGTCGGGTGTGCGGCCGTGCCCCCGCCGGTCCGGCGCCAGCACTCGATACCGCTCGGCGAAACGCTCAATAATCGGGGCGAGCGCGCGCGCGTCGGTGCCGCCGGGATGCAGCATGGTGAACGCCGGGCCGGAGCCGAGCTCGATGAACTCCAGATCCGTGGTTGGCGTCGGCGACGGCTCCATGGCACCCTCTCGGTCGGTTAGCGCACCCCGCCCATCAGCCGCAGGATCGGCCGGGCGAACAGCGCCAGGATAATCCCGAGCACAATGGCGATGCCACCGAGCACCCCGAAGTACAGGTGTTCGGGGGCCACCGCGTACCACTCGGCCAGCAGACCGGAGATGGCGGTGCCGAGGGCGACCGACAGGAAGAACAGCGCGACCATCTGGGTCTTGAACAGTTCGGGCGCGAGCTTCGTGGAGACGGACAGCCCGACGGGTGAGAGCAGCAGTTCCGCGACGGTGAAGACCAGCAGGATGCCGACCATTGCCAGCAACGGGGTCGAGTTGGCCGCGCCCCCGGCGAACGGCAGGAAGAAAAGGAACCCCACGCCCATGATCGCTGTGCCGAAGGCGAATTTCACCGGCGTGGACGGCTGCTTCGAGCCCCACTTGGTCCACAGCGCAGCGAACACACCCGACAGCACGATGATGAAGACCGGGTTGATTGACTGCACCCACGACACCGGCATCTCCCAGCCGAAGAACACGCGGTCAAGCCGCAGGTCCGAGTAGAGCGTCACGACGGTGAACTGCTGCTGGTAGAGCGACCAGAACGCCACACTCGCCACGAACAGCGGGATGAACGCGTACACGCGCTTCCGTTCCACCGTGGTGATGTTCCGGTTGGTGAGAATCACGACGAAGTACGACACGGATGCGACGATCGTCACGCCGATGACGATGGTCACCAGGTTCGAGGCGGTGATGATCCCCATGAGCACCAGCACCACGATGAGCACGATGAACGCGGCCGCGATCATCGCGTACGGCAGGTACTTGCTGCGCGGCAGCGGGTCGGGCACCTCGCGGGAGGAGTCGGGCAGGCGCTTGCGCCCGAACGAGTACTGGGTCAGACCGATCGCCATTCCCACGGCGGCCAGACCGAATCCGTAGTGGAAGCCGATGGTTGACTGCAGCAGTCCGGTGAGGATCGGGCCGAAGAACGCGCCCAGGTTGATGCCGAGGTAGAACAGGGAGAAACCGGCGTCGCGGCGGGGATCGTCCTTGCGGTACAGCGTGCCGACCACGGAGGTCGCGTTGGCCTTGAGACCACCGCTGCCGAGCGCGATCAGGATCAGGCCGACGATGACTCCGGCGACGCCCGGGATCAGGGCCAGGGCGATGTGCCCGACCATGATGACGACCGCACTGACGTAGAGCACCCGTTCGGAACCGGCCAGCCGGTCGGCGATCCAGGCGCCCAGGATGGTGGAGAGGTAAACCGCTCCGCCGTACGCCCCGACGATGCCCGCGGCCGTGGCCTGCGGGATATCGAGGCCGCCCTCCGCCGCCGAGTAGTACAAATAGAGCAGCAGGATGCCCTGCATCCCGTAGAACGAGAAGCGTTCCCACATCTCGACACCGAAAATGCTGGCCAGCGCCCGAGGCTGACCAAAGAACCGATGGTCGTCCTGTGGGGTGCCTGCCGCTGACTCCGCAATGTTTGTCATTGTTCCGACGATACTACGGAGGCGAAACTCCGAATACCGTGGGTCGGCTGACGCGGGCGGCATAGGCTATGGCGCTCCGCGGCATCCGTGATGTCGAATTCGCGAGTCATCGAGCCTCGAACCACACCTGGGTGAACCCGCCGGCGGCGATGAACACCGTGCCGCCGCGCTTGTCGCCCTTGCCCTTGTGCGCGTCGGGGATCGGCTGGCCGGCAGCGTCGAAGGCCTGCTGCACCAGCTGCTGCCCGCGCGGCACGTCGATGCGGCGCTTCGTGTCAGCGACGTCGGCGCTCACGAACAGCGTCGAGTAGCCGTCCGGCCCGGTCACCGCGACCGTGGAGATCAGCGGCTGGATCAGCAGCGCGTCCAGCTGCACCGAAGCATCCGTCGTGCCGACGACCTCGCTGGCCTTGCCCGGCAGGGTGTTGGCCAGTGGCAGCGGCAGTAGCTGGCCGGGCACCTCGGTGACGCCTTGCTCGCCGGCGCCGCCGTTGGCTGTGCTGCCCAACAGCGGGGCCTTGCCCTTGCCCGGCTGCTTGCTGCCGACGGTCCACGTGGTCGTGCCAGCGGGGTCGACGACCTGGTTCACGATCGGGTGCACCCGGCGCGCCTGGTCGTCGGTCGGGACGGTGATGCGCAGGGTGCCGCCCGCCGCCAGGTCCACGTAGGCGCCGCCGGACCAGTTGGCCTCACCGGTCCAGGCCGAGGCCGGGGTGGTCACGGTGCCGCCGGTGATCGTCCCGGACTCGGCCTCCACCACACTGAGCCCGTCGGTGGCCACCGTGGCGGTGATTCCCAGGGCCGCGGCCTTGAGGTCGGGGTTGGCGTCCAGGGTGAGCATCGAGAACAGCGCGTGGATGGTCGACTCGGCGCCGGAGTTGGGGTTCACCCCGCCGTCCGGCTCGATGCCGTCGATGGCGGTGCCCGTGGCCGGGTCGTACGCCGGCAGGCCACTGGGGTTCGCGCCGAAGTACCAGCCGGCGGTGATCGCGGCGAGGTTCAGCAGCCCGGGGGCGTCGGCGGCCTCAGCGGTGGCCACCAGGCTCTGTAGCCGGGAATCGACGCCGTAGGCGATCTGCGCCTCGCCGGGGGTCGGCGACCAGGCGTTGTCAGGTCCGCCCGCGGCGAGCAGCTGCGGGGTGAACTGTGCGGTGTCCTGAACCGCGGCCGCGAGCAGGGTCGGGTCGTCGAGCACCCCGGATGCCGTCGCCACGGCCGCCGGGGCCAGCCCGCCCCAGGCGTGCCACAGGCTGGGCGACTTCGTCCACGGCATGATCGCGCCGAACGGCCAGTCGCCGCTGGCGCCCTCATCCGTCGACATCGCCGCGATGCCCTCGCTCAGCTGGCTGAGCGCGGTTTCGGCCACGGCCACGGTGGGGCCGGCGGGCTCGGCCTGCAGGTAGGCGGCGAGGCCGAGCACGGCCTCGGCCGACGCATCCGCGCCGTCGGCGATCAGCCAGGCCGGCACCGGGTCGCCGTCGGCGACGTCGTAGCTGGGGTAGTCGCCGAGCGACCCGGCGTTGAGCGCGGCCAGGCTGAGGTTGAGCCGCTCCTCGAGGAACGCGGCGAACTCCGGGTCCTCGTCGGCGAACGCGGCGTAGCCCTCGCCGAGCGCCCACACCGTGCGGGCCAGCCAGTAGGACTCGTCCGAGTCGCTCGGGTCGGGCAGCTCGACGGGCTTGGCGCTGGGGTTCAGGGTGCCGTCCACCTGCTGCCAGAGCACCACGTTGCCGGCGTTGGGTCCCTCAGTGGTCTGCAAGTAGGTGAGCGAGCGCAGGGTCTGGAAGGCGTGGTCCCGGCTCGTCGTGTCGCCGGTCTGTTGCCAATGCCGCAGGTACACCACGGCAGCGCGGGAGGTGTCGTCGGCGTTGAACGCGCCCTGGCTGTAGTAGCCGGTGGCCGGGTCGAGGACACCGCCGCCGATCGGGCTGTAACTGCCGTCGTCGTTCTTGTCGGCATAGGTCCAGGGTGCCTCGACCACCGGGTTCTCCGCGGCCTGGTAGGTGGTGTGCCCGGCGATCACCGGCAGGGGCACCTCGGCGAGCAGGAAGTTGAGGTGGCTGAGGTTGGTGAGCGGGGCGGATGCTTCGGCGGCCGGGAGAGCCGCCGGGGTGCTTTTTGTGGTGGTGCCGGTAGTGGTGGTGGCCGCCGACGCTGGCACGGCGGCCAGGGCGCCGGTGCCGACGAGGGCGACCGACAGGGTGGCGGCCAGGGCGAAACGGCCCGGCCGTGAGTGAGCGGATGAACAGGAGCTTGATCGAACATCGTTGTACGTCATTCGTCAACTAAACCGGTTAAGTTCCGTCGCGTCAAGAGTTATCCTCAGTTCTCTCCACAGGTCCGTCCGCCCTCCACCTCGTCAGTTACGCCTCGGCACCAAGGCCGGCCGGGGTTCATACGAGCGGGTGGAGCGTGGGCCCGGAAAGTCTGGAACGGGCCGGAGGCCAAGAAGGGTCGCGCCCATCTGCAGAAGCTGGCCACACACAACGCGAAGAAGATCGCCAAGGCGCAACACCACTAGACGCTCCCCCAGGCTGTCCTTTTGGGCCTGACTCCCCCGCGGTCGCGCCAGAGTCATGCGCCAGCCAAGGCATGCGGGTCATACGCCGTTATGCGGGTGGCGTGCCACCCGCACAACGGCGCTTGACCCGCAGAGTTCGGGATGCGCGTCCGGCGCCGCAGCGCCCCCACCGACACCTCTCGCCCTGCCGAGAATGCACAACGAGTGTTGCGCAATGATCGTTGTTCTTATATCGTCGGGGCATGACTCCCCGCGATACCCGCCGAACCACGCTCACGTCGGCCGCCTCAATGCGGGTGCTCGCGCATCCGACCCGTCTGCGTCTGCTGGGACTGCTGCGCGAACTCGGACCGCAGACCGCGGCGCAGCTCGGCGACATCGTGGACGAGGCCCCGGGCACCATCAGCTACCACCTCGGCAAGCTGGCCTCCATCGCGTTGATCGAGCCCGCCGAGGCGCAGAGCAGCGACCAGCGCGAACACTGGTGGCAGGCCACCACCGCGCTCACCAGCTGGGAGCCCGCCGATCTGCTCGACGATCCCGACCAGCTCGCCGCCTCGGCGAGCCTGCAGAAGTCGATCGCCCAGGCCTACGCCGCCCGGTACACCGACTACATCGACGCAACACCGAACCTCCCCCGCGACTGGGTCGGCGCCGCCGCCAGCGGTGACCGCAGCCTGCGCCTGACCGTCGAGGAGCTCACCGCCATGCGCGCCGAACTCGAGGCGCTCGTGGACCGCTGGGTCGAGACCGGGGCCGCCCACGACCCCGCCGGCAGCGACGGCGCCGAACCCGTGGTGCTGGTCTACCAGGCCTATCGCCGACCCTGACCGGCCCACCGATGACCACACCCACCACGGAGGCGCGCCCCCGCGACCGCCGCGCCACCGGTTCCCTCACCGCGCTGCTCACCGCGCACGCCATCTCCCAAACGGGCAACGTCGTGACCGCGTTCGCCATCCCCTTTTACGTGCTCGGCCTCGGCGGCTCCGGGGTCGAGGTGGGCGTCGCCGCGTTCTTCGCCACCGCCCCGGTGGTGATCGGCGGAGCGCTCGGAGGGGTCGTCGTCGACAGGGTCGGCCACCGCCGCGCGGCCATCGTCGCCGACCTGGTCAGCGGAGCGACCGTGCTGACCATCCCGGTGCTCGCCCTCACCGTCGGCCTGCCGTTCTGGGCACTCCTCTTATTGGTGTTCGCCGGCGGCCTGCTGGACACCCCCGGGCAGACCGCCCGGCGGGTGATGCTGCCGAGCCTGACCGCCCGGGCAGGAGTACGCCTCGAGCAGAGCGTCGGCCTGCTCGACGGCTCGGAACGCTTCGCGAGGCTGATCGGCGCCTCCATCGCCGGCCTGCTCGTGGCGCTGGTGGGGCCGATGGCGGCCCTGTTCGTCAACGCCGCCACCTTCGCGGTCTCGGCGCTGCTCACCTGGGCGTTCGTGGCCGTTCTGCCCGCCGACTCCGCCCAAACCACGGCCGTCGACCGCTCCGACGCGCCCCGAACCAGCTACTGGGCCGACCTCGCCGAGGGATTCCAGTTTGTCATCCACGACCCGCTGATGCGGCTGATTGTGGGCCTGGTTCTCATCACGAACCTGTTCGACGCGGCCCGCGGTGCGACCCTGCTGCCCCTCTACGCGAACGATCGCCTGGGCGGCGCGGCCGTGCTGGGTCTGCTGGTCGCGGTCATGGGCGGATGCGCCCTAATCGGCAACGTCGTCTTCGGTTTCGTCGCCCACCGCGTTCCTCGCCGGCTGACGTTTGCGGCGTGCTTCGCCCTGGCCGGCGGGCCCTCGAGCGCAGCCTTCGCCCTCGGCGCTCCACTGCCCGTGCTCGTCGCCATGACCGCCCTGTCCGGCCTGGCCGCCGGGGCGATCAACCCGATCCTGGGCACAGTGGAGCTCGAACGCGTTCCCCCGCACATGCGCGGCCGGGTGTTCGGCATGATCAACGCCGGCGCCTGGGCGGGCGTGCCGTTCGGCGCCCTGCTCGGCGGTATCGCCGCCGACACCATCGGCCTCGCGGCATCCTTCGGCATCATCGCCGTCGCCTACACTCTCGTCACGCTGAGCCCGCTCACCGGTGGCGCCTGGCGCCAGATGGAGCGGCAGCCGGCGCCGACGACCGACACCTGATCCACCGCGGCTGCCCGTGGCTGCCCGCGGCTGCCCTGATGTCGCGCCAGCGGCGCTATGCGGGTGCAGCGCCGCTATGCGGGTGGCGCGCCACCCGCATACCGGCGCCTCGCCCGCACAACGACATCGAGCCAGCCCAGACCGTCCCCGAGCTCGCGCGTTGGCCCAACCACGTCGTTGATCTGCATCGGCCCAGCCCACCTGGCCCCCGGCACGATGGCCGCCGCGCTAGGGTTCGTGCCGACGTCCTCGACAGTCCCTCAGGTGGGCCACCTTAGGCTGAGCCCATGCAGAGCAACGCCGTCATCGTGCCCCGGGACCAGAGCTGGTGATCGCCGACAGCCAAGCGACACGCAGCCGTCGACTATTCATCACCGGGGTCATCCTGATCGACCTGATCGCGGTCGCCATCGCCTTCTGGCCGGTGCTTGTTCTCGGCTTGGGGCTCCAGGCGATCGGCGACGCCAACGGCTGGTGGCCGGGCGATCCCAATTCGAACGATGGTGAAGAGGTCTTCGCCACTATCGTCGGAGCGGTCGGTCTGCTGATCGTGCTGGTGGCGGCGGCGGTTCCAGTGGCACTTCTCGCGCGGCGGCAGCGGCAACCGGTGTTCCGCTCAACCGCGCGCAACACGCTCTACCTTCTGGGCGTCTGCCTCGTGGTCGGCATCCTGCTCGTCATTTTCTGACGGGGGCCGCTGAGACCGAGGGACGAACGATTAAGAGGAGATAGGTCGCAAATTAGGATGCTGCGCCCGATTCCGTCTTAATAAAGTCACTGTTTCCTCTTTTCGAGGTGCCGGCCGGCTCAGGATGCGTTGACGTTGATCAGCACCTCGTTGCGCCGCAGGAACGCGGGCTTGAACGGTGGATCGTAGCGGGCGAATCGCGGCGGCCCGACCGGGGTGAGCCCGGCGGCCGAGATGGCCTGCCGCAGTTCGTCGAGGTGCCGCGTGTAGCTGTCCTGCGTCCAGCGCCCGCGGTAACGGATGACGGCCACGAGTGCCTCAGGCACGGCACGCAGGTGCACCTCGCTGTTGGTCGGGCGCGGGGCGCTGTCGATGGTGAGGCTCGCCGGCAGAACGAACGCCACCCGGTAGCCGCCGTCCGCGGCATCCCCGGCATCGACAGGCTCCTGCACCACCGGGGCGGTCATAGCAATCCGCGATCCGGCGGCATCCTGCACCACCGGCGCCGTCATCGCCACCTTGGTGCGGGAGACGTTCTCTCCGCTGATGTAGGCGAACAGAGAACGGAAGGCCCGGTTGCCGGCCTCGTCGAACGGCCCACCGACCACGATTTCGGCCAGCACATGGCCGGGATAGCGGCGCACCTCGAAGTCGTCGTACCTCTGCACACTGTCGTACGGCTGCTTTTCGGTCACACCCCCACGCTACAACGCACCCCGCCCGCGACCATGATCGGTCGGGGCGGGGTACGAACGAAAGCAGTGCCGAGAACTAGACGGCGGCCGGAGCAGCTTCCGGCTTCGTGTAATTGTGGTGGGCCTGCGCCACGGCTTCGTCGAACTCCGCCTCAATCTCCATCGACGGCTTGTAGGTGGCCAGCGAGACCACCACGGTCACCAGCAGGCTCGCGAGGAAGCCCGGCACGATCTCATACATCGTGGCACTCAGCTCGGAGTTGCCCCAGACGAACACAACCACGGCACCGGTGACCATGCCCGCCAGGGCACCCCAGGTGGAGAGCTTCTTCCAGTACAGCGAGAGCAGCACCACAGGGCCGAACGCCGCACCGAAACCGGCCCAGGCAAAGCCGACCAGTTCCAGGATGGTCGAATCCCGGTTCAGTGCGATCAGCCCGGCGACGAGGGCCACCAGCAGCACACCCAGACGGCCGAGCATGACCAGCTGCTTGGGCGTCGCATCCTTCTTGCCCACGATCTTGTACAGGTCCTCGACCAGGGCCGACGAGCAGACGATCAGCTGCGACGAGATGGTGCTCATGATCGCGGCCAGCACCGCCGCCAGCACCAGACCGGCGACGAACGGGTGGAACAGGATCTGCGAGAGGAGCAGGAACACGGTTTCCGGGTTGTCCAGGGTGACGTCGGGGTTCTGCTGGAAGTAGGCGATGCCGATCAGCGCCGTGGCCAGGGCGCCGAGGGCGGTGAGGATCATCCAGCCGATGCCAATCCGGCGGCCGGCTTTGGCGTCCTGCGGGCTTCGCAGCGCCATGAACCGCACGAGGATGTGCGGCTGGCCGACGTAGCCCAGGCCCCACGCGGCGGCGGAGATGACGCCGAGCACGGATCCGCCGGCGGTGAGCGAGAGCAGGTCGGGGTTGACCTCGCGGATGGAGTCGATGGTGGCGCCGATGCCGCCGGTGGCGGAGAGGGCCACCACGGGCACCACGATCAGGGCGGCGAGCATCAGCAGGCCCTGCGCGACGTCGGTGAGGGTGGCGCCGAGGAAGCCGCCGAAGAGGGTGTAGAGCAGGGTGACGCCGGCGACGATGAGCATCCCGGCCAGGAAGGTGGAGCCGAACGAGTTCTCGAAGAACACCCCGCCGGCGACCATGCCGGAGGACACGTAGAACGTGAAGAACACCAGGATGATCACACCGGAGACCACGCGCAGCAGACGCGAGGTGTCCTTGAGCCGATTCTCGAAGAAGCTCGGGATGGTGATGGAGTTGTTGGACACGTGGGTGTACGAGCGCAGCCGCGGGGCCACGAACTTCCAGTTCAGCCAGGCGCCGATGGTGAGGCCGATCGCGATCCACGCCTCCACCAGACCGGACACGTAGATGGCGCCGGGCAGGCCGAGCAGCAGCCAACCGGACATGTCGGATGCGCCGGCGCTGAGCGCCGCGGTGCCGGGCTTCAGGCCGCGGCCGGCGAGCATGTAGTCGTCCAGATCCTTCGTTTGCCGAAAGGCAAACCAGCCGATCGCGAGCATCCCGGCGAAGTACAGCACAATCGCCGCCAACTGAAAAGTTTGATCCGTCATTGGAGTTCCTTTTGTTCGGATGCCCGGCCTGCGGGCACTCGGATGCCGCAAGCGGGCACGAGAAGTCGTCAAGTTTCACACACAAACGAGTTTCTGTGAAGTCGCACAGCCCGAACGGCGTCGCCACGGGGTCGTTCACCGGCTCGGTTACGGCGTGGACGGATTGGTCCGTCCGGTCGCCGGGATCAGGGTCTCGAGCTCGTCGAGCAGGGCAGTGCCGGCGGCGTCGTGTCGGATCGCCTGGCCCAGCGCTTCGGCGGCCTGTCGGTAGTCGTCGGTGCCCAGCACCGTGCTCACGCCCCGGGCGATTCGCGGTGCTGGTGCGCGCCGCGACACCGCCACGCCGGCGCCGCGGGCCGTGACCCGGGCGGCGTTGTCGGCCTGGTCGCGGCCGTGGTGCAGGATCACCAGGGGCAGTCCCGCCGCGAGCGCCTTGATGACGGTGCCGTGGCCACCGTGGGTGACGACGAGGCTGGCCTGGCGCATCACCTCGCGGTGCGGCGCCGAATCCACCACCGTGACATTCGCCGGTGCCCGGAGCGCGTCGGCGGGAACCGTGGGCCCCGTGGTCACCAGGCCCCGCACGGGCAGGCTGCCGAGCGCGTCGACGACCCGTTGCAGGCAGTCCACCTGGTTCTGGAATGTGGAGGACATCGCGACCAGGACCAGCGGGTTGTCACCGGCCGGCGCGGCCCATTTCTCCTCGGCCGCCCAGGCCGGATCGTCCAGGATCGGCCCCACATAGCGGGCGTTGTGCGGCAGCGTCGCCGGAAAGTCGAACGCCCGGGAGGTGAGCACGAGCTGACGTCGGGCGTGATGGATCTGGTCCCACATGTGCGCGACCGGGCCGAGACCGTAGTCGGACCGCACCGCGTTGATCTTCTCCAGCGCGTACCGGTCGATCATCCGGGCGCCCAGGGCGGTCATGGTCTCATCCCGCAGTCGCCCGAGCGGTCCGTGCACGGGTGACAGCCCGGACCCGAACGGCGGCATGCCCGCGGCCGGCAACGGGTAGGAGTTGGGGAGCAGCACGTCGAACGGGCATCCGTGGGCCTCGGCGGCGATCATGGCGCCGAGCGCAAAGGAGGAGGTGACCAGCAGATCCGGCCGCACGGCGTCCAAAGCGACCGTCGTGTCCCTGGCCTGGGCCGGCGCCGGACCGGTGAACATGTAGTCGGCGATCACCCGCGCGAGGCTCGTCGGGGTGCGCAGCTCATAGTCGCGGAACGCCTCGGCCGGGCTCCACCGGCAGGGCACGAACATCGCGCCGGTGCTGCGCACCTGGTCCGCCAGCGACTTGTCCGCGAGCACGGTGACTCGGTGCCCCCGGTCGACCAGCCGGCGGGCGACACCGAGCTCCGGAGGAACGGTGCCACCGCCGTCGGTGAGGACGAACAGGTAGGTGCGCGGTGTGACGGTGCTCTCGGAGGTCGACGCGTCGCCGGTCATGCCGGTGATAGTACGCCGATTGCCGGTTCCGGCGACGACCGCGCCGGTTTCTAGACGACCGCCAGCTCGGCGCCGAGCACGGCGTGGGTGATGAGGCGGTCCAGCGCTCGCACGTCGACGGCCTTGCCCACCTTGATCTTGATGTGACCGGCGCGCGTCCACAACTCGATTTCCCCGTTCATGTCGAGCGAGCCGGCGTTCTCCGACGACCACATGTTCACGCTGGAGTACGGCAGCGAGTACATCTCGACCTTCTTGCCGGTGATCCCCTGAGCATCCCGCACGATAAGACGCTTGGTCGTGAACACCGCGCTGTCCCGGAACGTCTTGTACGCCGCGACCGCCTTCTCCCCCGGAACAAGCATGGGTTCAACGTCGGCCGGGATCGGAACCTCGGAGACGAATGTCCAGGCGGTGATTGCAGCGGTATCCATGGGAGTCCTTTGGGTCAGGTTCACCGCGTCTGAACGGATGCGGCACGGCCAATCTATTGCTCGTCGGCCACGCGCTCGGGCAGCGGCAGACCCCCATAGCGGGGCTTCCGATGCGCCCTACCGCGGTCGCCGCAACCGGATCGGCCCCTTCGCGGTCGACGGATCCACCACGGAACCACCCTGCGTGATCTGCAGTTCTCCGCGGGCGACCATCCGCCGGGCGGCTCGTCGGGCCGGCTCCATGAGGTCGCGCCACTCCTCGCCGCCGATTGCCCGCGCCGCGTCGGACGGACAGATCGTGGCTTCCTGCGCCCGCGCATTCAGCAGGGTCACGATGGTCTCCTCCAGCCGGAGGTCGGTCGAGTTGACGCCGTGTGAGCGGCACGCGGCGGAGCAGTATTTCACCGCATCCCAGTTGTCAGCCCACTTGGCGCGCCACTCGATGCGCCGTCCACACGAGGCGCAGGTCTTGTCTGCCCGATCATCGGGAGAGGCGGGGGTGCGTTGACGGTGGGCCATGCCTTCTATCCTGCGGGATTCCTGCCCTGAGCGCTCGCCTACTGGCCGGCCGCCACGTCGATCAGCACCTTCCCCACCACGTCGCTCTCCACCAGCGCGTGAGCATCCGCCGTGTGCGCGAGATCGGTGCGGTGCAGCGGGAGCCCGGCCTCCTCCCCCACGGCGAGCGCGCCGTCGACGAGGGCGGCGGTGATGTCCTCGGCCGCGGCCCGAATCGCGTCCATCCCCACCGTGTAGAGCAGCACGAACTGGTAGCGCACGTTGAGGCTGAAGTGCTGGCGCACGTCGAGGGTCATCTGGTCGCCGCCGTTGTTGGCGTAGACCGCGATCGACCCACGATTGCGGATGACCGCCAGGTCGAGCCGCGCATTCTGGGCGGGTGCGACCTCCACGATCAGGTCCACCCCCTCCGGTGCGATCGCTCGGATCTGGGCGACGATGTCCGGGTCGGTGTAGGTGAGCACGTGCTGAGCGCCGGCGGCGGTGGCCAGTGCCGCCTTCTCCGGTGAGCTCACGGTGGTGATGACGGATGCTCCGGCCCACCGGGCCAACTGGATTGCGGCATGCCCGACCGCCCCGGCGCCGCCCGCCACGAGCACCACCTCGCCGGCCAGCGCCCCCGGCTGCAGCCGGCGCGGACCGTCTTCGGCCACCGTCAACGCGCGATGCGCCGTGATCGCCGGCACCCCGAGGCTGGCGCCCTGGTCGAAGCTCGCGTTCGCCGGCAGCCCGAAGACGCGTTCCGCGGGGAGCACGGCGTATTCCTGGGCCGAGCCGCTGTTCGCCCGCTGGTACGCGGCGAGCGCCAGCCAGACCCGGTCGCCCACCGCGACATGCTGCACGCCGGCGCCGACCGCGTCCACGATGCCGGCACCGTCCTGGCCGGGCACGACATCGTCGAATGCCAGCTTCTCGCCTGCTGCCGAGCCGCGACGCGATTTCCAGTCGGTGGGGTTCACCCCGCTGACCACCATTCGCACCCGCACCTCGCCCGCGCCGGGTTCGGTCACCGGCCGATCCACAAGCTGAAGCACGGACGGGTCACCGGTCTGGCTGTACACAATGGCTTTCATATCAGGGGCAACGCTGTCGGGAGCGGAAAGGTTCCCTCGCGCCGGGTCGAGGTCGCCGCCGGAACGTCTGTCTCGCCCTCGCGGCCACCAGTCGTCGATAGAAGGGGACTACCGGTCGCGAGGGTCAAGCCGGCTCCAGTGCATCCGCGCGTACCGTACCCGGCCGATGTTCACCGCGTTGGGCTGCACGTCTAGCCAAAGCGCGGCGAGCAGGCGCGCCTCCGGGCGCACGTCTTGCCGATGGGGCATCTGCCCGAGAATGCCGAGTTCCTCAATGAGAAACAACCACCATGTTCCATCAAAGGTTGTCGTGACGGTGAAGTTGCGCATGCGGCCTGGTTTCGGGACTTCGGTCCTGCCGAAGAGATCGACCCTACCCTGTGCGCGCGCTGCACGGTATCGACCGGCTCGCCTGGCCCCAGCCTGAGGCGGCCATCACGGATGCAACGCCAGAGGGCGACCCCGCACCGCGGAGCCGCCCTCTGGCGATACTACAAACTCAAGCAGCTAAACGGCCTCGGCCGCCGCCTCCTTCTCCGCCTTGCGACGAGCCTTCTCGGCGTCGAGCACGGCCTTCTCGGCCGCCTTCTCCTCCGCAATCCAGACGTCACGCTTGGCCCCGGGCACCCAGCCCTTGTCCACAACGCGGATCTGGTAGACGATCGCGACGCTGACCAGCACCACGGCGATGAGGATCGCGAGAATCACTGCGAGGCCGCCGCCCACGCCGACGCTGACGCCCACGAGGGTGCCGAACCAGCCGAAGTCGGCGTCACCGAAGGTGCTGTTGGCGAAGCCGAAGTCGCCGAGCACCAGCAGCAGAATGGCGGGCAGGATGGTGATGATCACGCCGTTGACGAAACCACCGATCATCGCGCCGAGGCGTCCACCGGTCGCGTTGCCGTAGACACCGGCTCCACCACCGGTGAAGAAGTGCGGCACCATGCCGGGCAGGATCAGCGCGAGGCCGAAGACCGGGTTCAGCCAGACCGCCAGCACGCCGAGTGCGAGGAGGCCACCGGCGAAGGAGCTCAGGAAGCCGATCAGCACGGCGTTGGCGCCGAACGGGAACACGATCGGGATGTCGAGCGCCGGACGTGCGCCGGGGACGACCTTCTCAGCGATGCCCTGGAACGCGGGAACCAGTTCACCCAAGACGGTGCGCACACCATAGAGGATGATCGCGACGCCGACACCGAACTGCAGGGCCTGCGCGAAGGCGGCCATGATGAACGCACCCGCGTCAGCGGAGCCGAAGATGTCCAGGGCTTCCTGCAGCGGCAGGGCGATGAGGCCCCAGATGGCGAAGACCATGTAGATGAGCACCATCGACAGCGAGGTGGCGACCATCGAGTCGCGCAGGAACTTGAGGCCCTGCGGGAACTTGATGTCTTCGGTGGACTTGCTGCGGCGGCCCACGGCCTGACCGGCGGCACCGGCGGCGATGTAGCCGAGGGTGCCGAAGTGGCCGATGGCGATGGTGTCGTTGCCGGTGATCTTCTTGGTCCACGGGTGCACGAACGCGGGCATGACCACCATGATCACGCCGAGCAGCAGCGCACCGATGAGAACGACGAGCCAGCTGGCCCCGTTGCCGAAGCCGACGGAGAGCACCACGGTGAGCATGGTGGCCATGAAGACCATGTGGTGCCCGGTGAGGAACACGTACTTAAGAGGAGTGAACCGGGCCAGGACCAGCATCACCAGGAACCCGAGGGTGAGCACGTAGGCGCTCTGCGCACCGAACTCGTCCTGCGCGATCGCGGTGATGACCTCGTTGGTGGGGATGACGCCCTGGGCGCCGGTCACCGCGAGGATCAGTGTGCCCAGCGGGTCGAGGGAGCCCACCACGACGTTGGCGCCGGCACCGAGGATCAGGAAGCCGAGGGCCGCCTTGAGTGCGCCGCCGATCACCTGCCCGGAGTTGCGCTTGAGCGCCATGAGCCCGATGGCGGTGATGATGCCGATCAGGTACGCAGGCACGTTGAGGATCTGCTGTCCGATGAAGTTCAGTACGACGACGAGCCACTCCATTGTGGGAGCTCCATATTCTGTGAGAAGGGAAGGTGAAAGGGACTACTCGACGGCGGCGGTGAGCTTCTCGGTGATCTCCTCGAGATCGAAGAAGTTCTTGATGATGATGACCTCGGCGGGCACATCGCCGAGCTCCTCGGCCAGCTCCTCCGAGGTGAGCACGATCTCGGCCGTCTGCGCGGCGCCGCGAGCCACACCCATGTCGGCGGCCTCAACATCCGCATCGATACCGAGCTTGGCGAGAACCTTCTCGGCATTCATTTTCAGGAGCACTGACGTTCCAATGCCCATTCCACAGACGGCGACGATCTTCATGGGGTGCCTTTCGATTGGGTGAGACGAGAGAGTGAAAAGGGGATGCGTGGGGGCCGCGTTACGCAGCAGCGGCGGCGAGTTCGCCGAGCACGGCGCGCACCTCGTCGGAGGAGGTGGCGGTGCGCAGTCGTTCCATGGCCAGGCCGTCGGAGAGCACCCCAGCCAGGGCCCGCATCACCTGGAGGTGAGCGTCGTGGTCCACGGCGGCCAGGCCGATCACGACGGTGACCGGGTCGTTGGCCTTGTTGCCGAATTCCACCGGGGTGGCCAGGCTCACCCAGCTGAGTCCGCCGGTGAGCACCGCGGGCGACGGACGGGAGTGCGCCAGGGCGATGCCCGGGGCGATCACGATGTAGGGGCCGTGCTTCTCGACGGCGTCGATCATTTCGTCGGTGTAGGCAGCCGTGGTGGCACCGCCGGAGACCAGGCCCGCGCCCGCCAGCCGAATCGCGTCGCGCCAGTCGGAGGCATCCGCCTGGGTCTGAATCGACGACAGCGCTTCGGCGAGGTTGAATGCCACGGGTGAACTCCTTTGTTGGGTGCCAGCCGTCTCAACCTGCGAGAGCGACTGGGATGACTGTATAAGCCTAGGCGACCTTTTGTCTACAAGTGCACCAAAGTTTTTTGAGAGGCGTCATCGGCCGTCGGGAGTTGGAACCTATGCGCGGAGCGACACGCCGCTGCCTCCGGCGCGGGTGAGCCGGCTGATGCGGTCGGCTTCGAACAGGGCGTCCTGCGCGATGAGGGAGGCCCCGGTGACCCCGGCGATGTGGCCGAGCCGGGTTTTCTCCACCACCAGGCCCTGCAGCGCGAAGTCCCTGGCGCCGGCGAAGATCGCCTCCCGGATGGGCCCGAGGAACGGCTCACCGGCCTGGGCCAGGTTGCCGCCGATCACCACGGCCTGCGGGTTGAGCAGCCCCACCACGTGGGCCAGGCTCCGCCCGATTGCGGTGCCGGTCTCGCCGAGCAGCCGCAGCACCTCGGCGTCGCCGGCCAGCGCGAGGCCCACGATGTCATTGCTGGTGCGCACGCTCCGGCCCCGGGCCAGCAGCTCCTGGCGCATCACCGCGCCGCTGGCGATCGTCTCGAGGCGCTGCATCCGCGCGCCGCCGGCGCCCACCGCGCTCAGATCGCCGGCACCCCCGCGCGAGCCGTGGTAAATCGAGCCGTCGAGCACAAACGCGAGCCCCACGCCGATGCCGGCCTTGAGCACCGCCACGTCGCGGTAGGAGCTCCACGCACGCCGCACCTCGGCGAGCGCCATGATGTTCACGTCGCGGTCCACCGCGAACACGGCGTGTTCGTACCGGCCGGCGAAGTAGTCCTTCACCAGCACGCCCTCCCACTGGGCGTAGACCTGCGGGGTGGCGAGCTTGCCGGTGACGAAGTCGACAGGGCCGGGCACGCCCACGCCGATGCCCACCACGTCGGCGCGGGTCTTGCCGAGCCTGTCGAGCATGTGGTCGAAGACCTGGCCGGCCCACTCGAAGATCTCCGCCGGGCCCTCGCTCAGCCCAATGTCGGCTTCGTCCTCGCTGAGGATGGTGGAGACCAGGTCGGTGATAGCCAGGCGGGTGTGCGAGCCGCCGATGTCCACGGCCAGCAGCAGCCCGGCGTTCGGGTTCACCGCGAACTCCTCCGGCGGGCGGCCGCCGCGGGAATCGAGCTGCCCCACGCTCACCACGATCTCGGCGAGCAACAACTCGTCGAGCCGCCGGGCCAGGGTGATGCGCGACCAGCCGAGCTGATCGATCAGGTCGCTGCGGGTGGTGGCCCGGCCGGAGCGAATCAAGCCCAGCACCACACCCGAACCGGTGGAGAGAGTGTGCGCCATCGAATTCCCGTTCCTTCCGAAGAACCGGACTGCGCGCTGACACGGCAGCCAAACCCCTTATTGACTTAAGTACATTTGTATACCAAAGTGTCTCGCATGGCTACCGAAACGAAGAAATCCCCGTCAACGACGACGCACACCGAGCTCGACGCCCGAGCCGTGGCGAGCGCCCAAGCCCTGGCCGCCCACGTGGTGCAGGCCAAAGGTCACGGACACGGCGGCACCGCCATGGCATTGGCACCAGTGTCCCACGTGTTGTTCTCCCGGGTCCTGCGCCACTCCCCCGCCCAGCCCGACTGGCCCGCCCGAGACCGGTTCGTTCTTTCCGCCGGTCACGCCAGTCTTTTGCTCTACACCCAGCTGTTCCTCACCGGCTACGGCCTCACCCTCGACGACCTCGCCAAGAGCCGCACGCTGGGCTCGAGAACCCCCGGCCACCCCGAGGTGCACCACACCGTAGGCGTGGAGATGAGCACCGGACCGCTCGGCCAGGGCGTCGCCTCCGCCGTGGGCATGGCCATGGCTGCCCGGCACGAGAGCGCCGTTTTCACCCCCGGCTCCGCCCTGCTCGACCACACCACCTGGGTGCTCGCCGGCGACGGCTGCCTGCAGGAGGGCGTCTCCGGTGAGGCCTCCAGCCTGGCCGGCACCCTCGGCCTCGACAACCTGGTGCTGATCTGGGACGACAACGGCATCACCATCGACTCCGGCACCGACGCGACCTTCACCGAAGACGTGCGCGCCCGGTACCGGGCCTACGGATGGCGGGTGCTCGAGATCGACACCCCCAACGACCTCGACGCCCTCGAGGCCACCCTGCGCGAGGCCGCCGAGCGAACCGGCAAGCCAACCCTGGTGGCCCTCCGCACCGTGATCGGCGCTCCGTCGGCCAAGTTCGGCGGAACCTCCGCCGCGCACTCCGGCGGCTTCGGCGCCGACGAGCTCGCCCTAGTGAAGACCACGCTGGGCTTCGCCCCCGACGCGCCCCTCGGCGACCTCGTGGCCCCCGAGACCCTCGCGCACACCCGCGGCGCCGTCGCCCGCGGCGAGCGGATGCACACCGCCTGGGAGGCCGACCTCGCCGCCTGGGCCACCCGCGAGCCCGAGGCCGCAGCCCGCTGGCGCGCCTTCCGCGGCGGCGAATTCTCCACCGCCGCCCTCGACACCGTGACGCTCGGCGAGCCCGGCGACAAGATCGCCACCCGCAAGACCAACGGCGCCGTGCTCCGCGCCCTGCAGGGCCAGGCCCCACTCTGGGGCGGCTCGGCCGATCTCGCCGGCTCCACCACCGTGGAGGTCGACGGCGACAGGTTCTCCGCCGCCAACCCGGCCGGCGAGTTCATCAGGTTCGGCATCCGCGAGCACGCCATGGCCGCCATCCTCAGCGGCATCGCCCTGCAGGGTCCGTGGCGCCCGTTCGCCTCCACCTACCTGGTGTTCAGCGACTACATGCGCCCGAGCATCCGCCTGGCCGCCCTGATGGGCCTCGGCGCGGTCTACGTGTACACCCACGACTCCGTCGCCGTCGGCGAAGACGGCCCCACCCACCAGCCAGTCGAACAGATCGCGTCACTCCGCACCGTGCCGGGCCTGGACGTCGTGCGCCCCGCCGACTCCGTGGAGGTCGTCGCCGCCTGGCGCCGCATCCTCGCCTCCCCCGACCGCCCGGTCGCGCTCATCCTCAGCCGGCAAGACCTGCCCGTGCTGGCGAGCACCGACACGACGGTGGCCGGGGTGACCGCCGGCGGTTACGTGCGCTGGCAGCACGGCGACGGCCACGACCTGGCGATTATTGCCACCGGCAGCGAGGTGCACCTCGCCATCGACGCCGCCACCCAACTCGCCTCGGTCGGCGTCAACGCCCGGGTGGTCTCGATGCCCTGCGTCGAGTGGCTCGCCGAGCAGAGCGCCGACTACCGCGAGTCGGTGCTGCCAACAGCGCTCCGCGCCCGGGTGGCCGTGGAGGCCGGCCGCGGCGACGCCTGGTACCGCTGGGTGGGTCTGGACGGCCAGGTGGTCTCGGTCGAGGAGTTCGGCGAATCCGGCAGCGGTCCCGAAGTGCTCCGCCTCCGCGGGATCCATCTCGATAACGTCATCTCCGCCGCCTACGAGGCCCTTGGTTCAAGCGTGCTCTACACAGAGTGAGCTTCCACGACCAACATCCCACCAACCGCCAACCGCCAACGCCGCGATCATTTCCGTTGTCATCCAACCCGCGGAATCTCAGAGAAGGCTGAACCGCGATGTAACGCGAGCAAGGGGTGCAGTCCCGAACGAGGCGCCTGAAAGGAGGGAGAGCGCAGACCAAAACGCCATGACCCGAGAGCGAGGACGGCATGTGTCCGTGCTCGCCTCCTCGCACGACACCACGAACATGGGAGCCTCCGATCGGGACATCTTACCGATGGAGTCCGTATTTACGTTTGAGGCATTTCAACAACCGCCACAAGCGAACATGGCCAGCTTCCCGGTACCGCCTTCCTCGACACGCAGACGGAGAACATCAACGCGGGCGGCACCTAGCCGATCGCAATCGCTTACAGACTCGAAGATACGACTACGCACGTCGGGCTCGTAGGCAAAAGCATTGTTGGTGACGAAATCGGTCGAACGTCTGCAGCCCAAAACTGAGGGTCGATCGAGTAACTTCTTCTTGGCTCGCCATGATTCGACCTCGACATTAGACGCATCGAGGCTTCGTCCTGGCGGATATAAAACCTTGATGAAGCGATGTTTCGGAGCGAGAACGACCAGCGTCTAGTCTGATAGACAAGCGCCTCGAAGGCGAACCCGACGACGCACACGAGGCCCAATATGAATACAGCTCCTGTCGACAGCGCTTTTATCGACCGACTCGGTGACCAGAGCTTCGAGTACCTGTGCGTCATGCTTTCACCTGTGATCGCGCAGTTCGCTTTGAATATCACCGGTGCGAGGCTAATCAAGGCGATGGCGCGGTCACACGATGGTGGCGTTGAGGCTAAGGCTGGAGTGCCAGCCGGGCGTGTAGCGGGGATCCAGGCCAAGGCCTACAACAGCAGCGTTTCGTCGGAGCAAACCAGCGTCGAACAATCCCTCAAACGAGTTCTTTCATCCACGGAACACTCGGACATTACGGACTTCGTCTGGTGTTCGCGCCGACCGGGCCGATCTGCCGATACAAAGGTCTCTGCTTTGCACGACGCTTTTATGCTTACGCTGCAATCGATAGTCCCCCCCTCGCGGAATCTCACAGTCCATTTTCTATCTAGCGCCGACCTCGCAGCCTTGCTCGCCAATAACCCGCCGCTGCTCTCATTCCTATCAGCAGGTGTCGTACTCGACAGCGACGACATTAACCGGTGGTCGACGAAGTACATCAGCGCCGCCCTGCAACGCGTCGGAGGCCCCGATGCACCGACGATCGAGTTCGAATCGCCCCTCACGGGAGTTCTCGAGGAGTTCAGCGGCCTGCGCGCCTTCGGGCATCGCCAGGAACAGATCTCCCGGATGGCCACGCGACTCAGGAACCGCGCGGCCGGGATCAACAACGCGACTGACGCATTGGAGTTTCGACAGCTAACAACTAGCGTGAGCGCGATTGTCGATGCCTGGGTATCCGGTTCCCCCCTAGACAATGCAACCCGCGACTTCGACGCGGTCTCCGAGCTGATCGATTTCGCCCGTAAGGTGGTCAACTCCCCTGAATTCGGCCCCGCCAGACCCGAGTCGATTGGGCACCAGTGCTTGGCACTCGCGAGAGAGTTGCTGGAGGCCGGCCCGCTGGACGAAGCGATCCGTAGCAGATTCCTGATACTCAGCGGCGCATGGGGCACAGGGAAGACCTACCATCTCGCAAAGCTCGGCGAAAAGATAATCCGTGAGGGAGGAACCGTGCTATTCGTCCGCGCACGGGATCTCCCGAAGGTCGCTTCAACGGTGTTCTCCGGTCCAGTCGCTACGATTGCGGGACCTCAGATGGAAGAAAAGCAACTTCTGTTGACTTTGGATGCAGCTGGGCGCACCACCACGGACACATTGGTCATCGTCGACGGCGTGAACGAGTGGCAGGCGGATCTCGCAGGACAGCACACATCAGAGCTTCGCCTCCTTGCGAAGGATTACCCGCATATGCGATTCGTTGTGTCGATTCGTAACGACCATGACTCCTCGCAATCGCGAGATGTGACCTACTTCCACCGTTCCCCCGACGTCGCGTCAATGAGCAAAGCCTTCGAGTCGGCGACGGGGGCATTCCCTGGCACCGCGTGGCGCGCCGCTTTGATGAACCCACTACTCGCGAGGGTCGCCGCGCTTGTGGCCGTGATGAACCCCACAGCTCAGCGTTCGGGAGCCCAACGCTTCGGCATCCTAAGCTTGCTTGAACGTTGGACTGATGTCGTAGCTGACGAGACCAGCGCGCGGTGGCCGGAGATCAGTGCGTTCTCCGTTCGCGGCATTGTGGCGTGGGTGGGACAAGCGGAGGGCAACACTCCGCTATTGCGGGCGGAGGCTCGAGCGCAATTCGGCGGCGCTCCGACGGATCGCATCCTCGACGCCCTGGTCGACTCTGGGCTACTTCTCGACAGGGACGATGAAGTGATCCAGTTCCGTTTCCAAGGCTTCGCGCAGGCAGCACAGGTGCGGGCGTCACTGACTCGAGGATCAAATGACGTAAAAGAACTGCTCAAGTTCGCGCGGCCAGAAGACTATGATTTCCTACTCGATGTTCTCGGAGAGGCGCTCATAACCAGCGATGTCGAGATCTGTGATTATCCCGGGGTTCGCGAAATGCCAGCGGGCGAGGTCCTCGCCGCATTCGCGCGGGCGCTTGCTCATCGGCATAAGTCGACTGTCACCACCAAAACGATTGAGCACATGGATACGGCCCTGCGCTCACGTGACACGGCGTGGATGGTGTTATTGGCGGCCCTCGTGTCCGCTGGAGAGGGTTTCGACGGTGTCGTGAGCCCACAATGGTTCGTCTCGCGGCTCAATGGAATCGGCGTTGGGCGGCGATCACGGGTCTGGCCGCTGGCAATCACCGATCTGCTCTCCAAAGACGACAATATTGATGTGGTGAGGCAGCTACTAGCTAGCGTCCTGGGGCGGATCACAAGCACCTCGCCCTTGAGGGAACCGCTCGCTTTCGCGCTCTTCCTGACGTGGCTGGGTTGCGACCAGGGTACAGACGGGATGCGCGATACTGCTGCGCAGCTACTCACCGAGCTCCTGCATCGCCACGCGCACATCACGCCATCGCTCTTGCAAGGTGTCTCGGCGACGCCAGGCGAGGATCACCGTCTGGAGATGGTGTTGGCCGCATGCCTGGGCGTACGAGCGAGATGGCCGCAGCCCGAGTCCACGACACAAATCGTTCGCGATGTCCGTGAATCCGCCAAATCGCTACGCCCTCGTTCTTGGACAGTCCTTATACAGCTCTACTTACTAGGTTCTGACTCAGATACCTATGGCGGAATCGACCTTCAAACTTACCTCGTGTCACAAGGGGCGGCCATCCGACGCCGCAACTGGCGAGCAGCTTTAATGGGCCATGTAAGTCCGTGGGCTATTAGCCCGTACGCTGCGGACACATTCGTGGACGGCCGTTCCCGTCGCGAAACTGCGGGAGTGGAAGACAGGATAGCTCGGGAGCTCGGATTAACGTACGCTCAACGACGACAATTACGCCGTCAACATCGCGCCGAGGAAACCGGTCGTTCTCTACGCCCGTCTGACGAGCGACAAGAACTCGACCTGGATCACGCGTCGTCGCTGGTCGAACGGCGTTGGTTGGCTGAGCAGTATGCCCGGTTCCCTCGTGGGGACCTTTTCGTAGCCAACATGGGAGTGATGAAATCGGGTGGTATTCGCAATCCAGGGGCGATGATTACGTCCGTCCGGCGAGATCCCTCTGGATTCATAGACACCTCCATCCCCGCGGCGCTTGGAATGAAGCGATCCGATACGGTTCGCCAAAAGAACCTCGCACCGAGACTTTCTAATGATCCGTCTCTAGATGACTTCCGCATTTATCTCGACGGCGAATCGTGGATTGTCTTGGGTGGCCGGTTCCGCTACCTGAACCCCGCACCTGAGCCGAGCGATCCGATGTTCGCCGTAGGAAGAAAGATCACCAGAAGCGCCCTTCGCCACGTGGATGGGCTGCCAACAGCTGGCGAGCAGCTTCATCAAGTTCTGTCAGTGGAAAGCATCTTCTACGGTTCTCCTTCCCCGAAGATCCGCACCGAGCCCATGTTGATGTGGGCTGAGCGGATACGAAGCACGCAATTCGGACCGGCTATCGACGTCCCTCACGACGCGCCGCCGACACCAACGGGCGCAATGCTGCGTCTACTTAACGCAACTTGGACCGGCGAAGGCGTCGACTGCGTTGCAGACGAGGGGAAACTCGTCATCACCGATCCTGACCAGTCGGGACCGCCGTGCGTAGCCGTCCACGAAATGACGCTGCTCGACGCTCTACGCGAGGGTGGCAGAAGCATCGTATTGCGAGTGCGACTCGTGAATCTCCGTCAACACTGGGATTCTCCCCTGGAGGTGGAGTTGGAGTTCCCGGAGCGCAGCTGAACGCATGTACTCGTCCGAGCACCGGAACGTGCCGACACTTGCGCGCAGACCTAAACCGGACAAAGCATTCGTCGAACATGCGTCTTTCGAAAACGCTCCACCCGGTCTGCTGGGAATTGAACCTGCTGTCTCGAAGGTTCGGGTGTTTTGAGACGGCGACCCACCTCGTAGGACCCGCGATCGATAGAAGATTGACTTGCCGTAGCGAGGAAATCCTGGCCAGCATCGCCGCGGCCGCGTCTCGTCTGGTGCCTCGCTTTGAAAAGTCGCCCCAGCAGACAGCGCCAGCTCCGCCACGCCCAACGAACTCGTTCGCACGATCCGCAGATCCTGCGACTTTGACCCACGGCTCGTGCTGGTCAGCACCGACCTCACCCCCGCCGGGGTCACGGCCGGCGGCTACGTGCGCTGGCAACACGGCGGCGGAAACGACCTGGCGTTCCTCGGCACCGGCAGCGAGGTGCACCTTGCGATCGAGACTGCCACCCGGCTCGCCGACGAGGGCATCAAGGCCCGCGTGATCTCGATGCCCTGCGTCGAGTGGTTCTCCGAGCAGACCGCCGACTACCGCGAGTCCGTTCTGCCGGCCGCCCTACGCGCCCGGGTGGCCGTCGAGGCCGGCCGCGGCGACGCCTGATACCGCTGGGTGGACCTGGACGGCCAAGTCGTCTCGGTCGAGGAATTCGGCGAGTCCGGCAGCGGCCCCGAAGTGCTGCGTCTCCGCGGGACCCACCTCGACGCGGTCGTCGCCGCCTCACACGCCACCCTCGCCGCCGCGGCCGGCGAGACCGCCGCGACGCACGGCACCCCCGAACTCGTCACCAACTAAGGACGCACCTCATGACTTCTCTCTCCCCCCTCCACCGGCTTCCATCCCGCCGGCGGCGCGACCGTGCACGCCGTGCGCCTGATGAAGCAGACCGTGGGCGACCGCGCCCAGGTGAAGGCCTCGGGCGGGGTGCGCGGCTTCGAGGATGCCGTTGCCATGATTGACGCGGGTGCGATCCGACTAGGCGTCTCGGGCAGCGCGGCACTACTCTCCGGCGCCACCTCGTAGGCGAGTCAAGCAGCTACTAGACAGACCACCCGCCGGCCGAACCGTGTCCTCGCTCGACTGACTTTAGGTGCGTTCGTTGCAGTCTCGCCGTGGTGCGAGCCAAATCCTTCAGCCTGCTTTTCGGTCGAGGGTTGCCTGTAACTGCTCCACCTGTCGAGCCAAGGATCGGATCTCGCCGCGGGTGGCGACTTGTGCGTCCTCTTCTTGCTTCGCGACTTGTTCGATGATCCACGAAGCAAGGGTCGCTGTCACCACACCCAGGAGCGCTACTCCCCCAAGCATCAGGCCTCCCGCGATCAGCCGCCCCAACGCGGTGACGGGAGCGAAGTCGCCGTACCCGACCGTGGTGATGGTGACAAAGGCCCACCACAGCGCATCCGCGAAGTTGGTAATCGTGCCTCCTTCAGCCGACCGCTCGGCGTCCAAGACCGCGAGCGAAGCCACAAACACGAGCAGCGCCGCTGCCCCGGCGACGTACATCACGACGCGCTCGCGAAATGCCGCTCCTGCGGTGCGCTGCAACACACTCAGCAGGGTGACTAGGCGAAGCAGTCGAAGCGGTCGAAGAAGTGGAAGGACAACAACAAGAAGGTCGAAGATGTGAGCGCGGAACCATTTCCAGCGCTGCGGTGCAAGGGCCAGGTTGACTGCGTAGTCCAGCACAAAGACCGCCCACGTCGCAGTGATCACGGCCTCCGCGACCGCGTCTTCCGGCCCGGACAAGTCACCGATGACTTGCCAGGCGTAAGCGATGAGGAAAAGGACAGCGGCGATTGTGAGTGGAATCCCGGTGATCTTCTGCCAGCGCTCTTGAGTCATACGTGCACTCTAGGGGTTCCATCTCGCCCACGGCATGACCGACTAATTCCTCGAACCAGGCTTGGGCGAACCGTCCGACCGGGGTGAAAACCGCCGGGGCAGATTGCCCAGGCGGCTCGCAGCCAATCAGGCTCTAGCGGAGGCGCCGAGACCTGGTGCCACCTCAGCAGCGCTACACGCGCTTCTTCGACTTGAAGAGCCCCGCGATGCTGCCGCCCACCGAGTCCGCCGCACCGGCAATGGCGCCGCCGACGCCCTTCACTGCAGTGAGCGCCTGCGCCTCGTCCGGAATCCCGTCCCCGTCGATGTCCACGCTTCGGAACACGCGTGTCGCCGTGCTTGCTGCGGCGGCTACGCCGGTACCCACCACGACGGCGCTCGTCGCGACGCCGCCTCCTACAGTGTTGGCAGCGTCGGCGATCCAGGTTCCCGTTGCCTTCGCCGCATCATCCAGTGCAGCGAGAGCCCGGTTGGGCTCGGCCTCGCCGACGTCGGCGTCAGGCGTCGCCGGAATACTCAGATGCGTAGGGAACTCGGCGGGGGCAGCGGCAAACGCAGACCGGGACGCTTCGACAACCTCACGCCCGAACAGGAAGCGCGTGACGCCGCCCGCCAAGGCTCCGACACCGTATTCGACGGTGGCCTGCTGCTTCCCGCTCAAGGTGTCTCGCACGGTGTCGAGCTGACCAGTTTGAATGGTCCGAACAAGACTTTGTGCCGCGCCCTCCGGGAGCGTGTCCGCGAGGGTGTTGGCCCAGTGCGACCAGTCCGTGCGGCCAGCTGCGATCTTGTGGCCGACACCGGCGACGCCCTCTGACGAAACGTCTGCAAGGTCCGCCGCCATCGTCGCGATCTGCTGCGGGCTGACCCGACCGTTCGACAAACCGTAGACCAGTGCATGAGCCTGGTCCTGGTCGAGGTCCATGCCGTGAATGTCCGCTACAGCTAGTGCGAAGATCGCGGTGATCTCAAACTGCAGCTGTTCATCGCCCGCCGGGAGGAGCGCTGCTGCTCGCTGAGCACCGGTCTTCGCCACGCCCAGCGCCATGCTCTTGGCGGCCATCTTCGCAGCCGACTTGGCCGCTACCTTTGTGACTTCTTTGGTGGCCTTCTTGGCGGCCTGTTGGCCCGCACTCTTGGCGCCGGCTGCTGCGGCCCCGACGACGGGGATCAGAGCAATGCCGACATCGGCAGCGATCGCTCCGGCGGCGATGACGGCACCCGCGGTGCTAATCGAGGTGCCATAGTGTCGCTCGAGCATCTGGATCACCTCGGCGGGCGTCGCCTCAGGATGCCGGCGCCGAAGCCGCATCACGTACTTGCGAGCGATTGAATGCCGGGCGCTCACCGCTTTCGCGATGTCACGCGCGGCATCTTCCTCAACGATCTCCGCCTCCAGTGTGAAGGGCACGATGTCGGTCATTCGGGGTTCCTCTCTAACAACCGGCTCGATCAACCCCACTTAGGCGAGGACCGGATCCCGACGTGCTCCAGTGCGCGAGGCAGGAGAGTCAATTGCCGCGTTGAACGCGATCTGCACGAACAACGCCCCGAGGGGTCCGAGCAGAAAGAGGATCCAGAACGCGGCGTGCCGGCTGAGTCCGCCGTTGGTGGCTTCTTCGACTCCGACTGCGTACTTCCATTCCCACCAGATGCTGACGATCGGCAGGATGATCAGCCAAGCGGTGGGGATTTTGCTGTGCGCCACGCGATTGATCTCGTTCTTGGTCTTCACGAACCAGACCAACGTATAAATGCCGAAGGTTATGAATGGGAGAAGCAGCGGCGCTGCCGGACTACGACGTTTCATGAACTTCCCCCGGATTTGGCGATCAATAGTCAGCGTGACATCCCGGTCACGTGAGCCATGGCCAATTCGCACCCCCAGTACGGGTTGCAACGCCCGCCACAGCTCCCCGAGCACGCTCCAGTGCCCGCGCCCGAATTTCAGTGCATTACCCAAGTTGCGCCGCCGTACCCCAACCGTGAGACTGACCAGCGGGGGCGCATGCGCGTCACCGGTACCGACTCACAAGGAGCACCGGATGGCCGAGCAGTCCGAGGATCGGGTCGGGGTCTACTTGGACTTCGACAACATCGTCATCTCTCGCTACAACCAGCTGCACGGCCCCAATCAGTTCGCCAAGGACAAAGCACGCCACCACACCAGCAGTCACGCGAAGGCCGATCCCGCCGTTACCGCCCGCATCCAACTCGCGATGATCGACATCGGTGCAGTGCTGGACTACGCGTCATCCTTCGGCTCCATCGTCATCAGCCGCGCCTACGCCGACTGGTCGGCCGCGGTCAACGCCCGGTACCAGCGTCAGCTCACCGACCGTGCCGTTGACCTCATCCAGCTGTTCCCGACGGTGGCGTCACTCAAAAACGGGGCGGACATCCGCCTGGCCATCGATGTCATGGAAGATTCGTTCCGTCTCGCCGATCTCTCCCACATCGTCATCGTCGCCGGCGACTCGGACTACATCCCGCTCGCCCAACGCTGCAAGCGACTCGGCCGGTATGTCATCGGCATCGGGGTGTCGGGCGCAACGAGCACCTCGCTCGCCGCGGCCTGCCACGAGTTCGCCGACTACGACTCCCTCCCGGGGATAGTGAGTGCGGCACAGCTCTCCGATCCGGCTATCGAGTCAGCGGATGCACCGGAAACCGCACCTGCGGTGTCAGACCTCGCGCCACCCGCAGCTGGAGCACCGGCCGATCCGGCAAAAATGATGTCGGAAAGCACGGCCAACAGCCCGGCCGCTCGCAAGGCTGCGACAGCCCTGCTCGTTCGGGCGATGGACCTGCTGGCGAACAACGATCAGGAGTGGCAACACGCCTCGGCCCTCAAGCTGCAGATGCGGCGCATGGATCCGTCGTTTCAGGAGCGGACCCTGGGATTCCGCCAGTTCTCGGATTTTCTAAAGTCCCGCCACACGGTAGTCGAGCTCGACAAGAAGAGCCCGACCGGTCCTGTTCTACTCCGCCTGCGGGCCTGATCACGGGTGCTGACGCGCGCCCGAGCGGTCGCCGCCACCCCGACGACCGCTCGACCGAACCCCGCTAGCGCGTCTTCTTGCCGTTCCCGCGGGCCGTCGGCGCTACCGGCGGCGTGGACGTACCTGTCTCGTGCTGCTCGCTCATCGCGCTGAGGCGCTCACCGTCGTCGAATCCGCGCTTCGACTTGCCGCGCACGTCTTTGACGTAGCGGCCCATCGACGCGCTCATGTTCGAGACCGCCTCGGAGCCCGCCGTGTAGGTCATCGAGCTGCCGGCGTCAAAACCGAGGCGTTCCCCGGAGAGCACGGCATCCTGGTTGGCACCGAGGAATATGAAGTCCCAGCTGTACTGCTCCTTCTGCTGCGTCACCAAAGCACGCACGGCGTTCAGGCTGAACTCCCGGCTGGAATTCTCCTCACCGTCGGTGACGACAACGACCTGCACGGTATCGGGGCGGGCGTGTTCGGGCAGGGCCGCGAGCACCCGGCCGAAGCCGGTGACGGACTGGCCAATTGCATCGAAGAGGGCGGTGGCGCCGCGCGGCTCGAGGCTGATAGTGATGTCCTTCGGTTCGGCCAGCGAGTACTGCGTTTCGATCTCGGTGTCGAACGTGACGATGTCGACGGTGAGCAGCCCCGGCTCGGCCGCCTGCTCGGCGAGCATCGTGGTGAGTCCGCCGACCATGTCGTCGCGGATGCCGGCCATTGAACCGCTGCGGTCGATGACGAGCAGCAGTGCCGTGTAGTTCGGATCAGTCATGGTGTTCCCCATTCATCCATTCGCTCCCCCGGCGGGAACAGGATCAGTGTCTCAGGAGCCACTGACATTGGGCCCGCCCCGCGTCAGCACTTGGCCAGCATCTTCACGTCCCACACACCGTCGTATTCTCTGGCACTCTGGCGGCAGCTTCGACGAGCTCCGTCAGTGCATACGCCCAGCCGATCCGCTCCTGCTCCAGCCGAACGTTCCCCTCCGAACGGATGCGCTCCAGCACCCGCTGCTCCCCCGCAGTTAGGGTCAGATAGGTACCGGCGGCCGGCTTCGGCTCCGGCACCCACAGGTCGCGGTAGGCGAGCAGGGTCTCCTCGTCCATGAGGACGCTGGTGACGTTGGTACAACCCGAGCGCAGCGCGTGCAGGATGGCGAATCCGTTGGAGTCCAGGTCCCCCCAGTACAGAACACGCCCGGACTGGATCCACGGAATGCTGCCGAGGCGCGGCGCCGCAAACCCGCTGCCGTGCACAACGACGGCGCCCGGCAGCTCCGGCATCGCGAACATCGTCTCGAGGTTCTCGAAGACGAACACCACGCTCGGCGCAACGTCGAGCGCGGCGAACTCCTCTAAGGGCGCGATCACATGGCACAGTCCCCCTGGGCGTAGCGCGGGATCGAGAAAGCGCACGCGCATCAGGGCGGGCGGGTCAAGCAGCCCGAGAGAAGACCGTCCGCTGACCGCGGCGTGCAGACTTTCCACAACCGCTCGGTGCCCCTCGAGCCATTTCGTGTCGATTCCCCGAATGGGCAGCTGCCGAATGCGCCGACCGGATGCCGGATGCTTGGCTAGCCACGCCACGACGTGCAGCAGAGTGGCGAAGTCAAGCTCCGCCAGCTGCTGGAGCGTGCGACCGTGTGTGCGGATCGCGGCGGCGAGTGCACCCGTGGAGGCCATGTCTGCCGCCCGCTCGGCGAACGCCTCGTGAACCAGTGCCGCACGGTCGCGCAGCACCCGCCAGTCACGCCCGGCTACGGAACCGGCGAACCCCGCGATCGCGTCCGCTCCCCGGAGAAGGCACCTCTCCGGCACAGTTTGGGCGCCAACCCGCGACCACTGGCGCACGCCCCAGCTCACCTCGACCGTGGGCTCGCGGGCGTCCGCTGCCTGCCAGGCCTGCACCCAGGCGACGGCAGCTCCCTGGTCCTCCAGCGCCGCCCGTTCGGTAGGCGGGTGCAGCACGATCTCGAGCCGGGCATCCTCACCACCGAAGGCTGCCCAGTCCCGCTGGTCGGACAGCACCTTCTTCAGGGCACGCGCCCGAGCATCGGCGACGCTCACCATCCCGCGCGGAGCAGCCATCAGACGTTCTCGACGTCGCGATAGACCACAGCGGCGGTTCGCGAATCCCGCCGGGAGGCGTTAGTGATCGACGTGATGCCGCCCACATAAGGTTCGATCGTCTGCAGCAGCTTCTCCGGTGTGGCCAGAATCATGTGGAAACCGAACTCCACGAACACGTCCATCGCCATCCGGGTGTAGCGGCTGTCGGCCTTGTCGAAGGCTTCGTCAAGAATAATCGTGGCGTACGAGGGCAGTTCGTCTTCATCGGCCGCGAGCTGGTAACGGAGCGCAGCGGCCAGGCAAAAGATCACCAGTTTCTGGCGCTGCCCGCCCGAGAGCCCGGCGCTCGAGTCGTGCACGTTCATGACCCGACCAGCCAGGTCTATTTCGCTCGCCATGAAGGTGACGTGCTGGCGGGTGTCGAGGCACCGGCGGGTCCAGGCCACGTCGGCGTTGTCGCCGGAGGCGAGCCGCTGCATCAGCCGGTTCAGCACGGCGAAGCGCTGTTCGGCGGCGGCGAGGGTGTCCTCGCCCCAGGCTCCGTCGACCACGGTCTTGAGGTCGGCCATGAACTGCAAAACCTCGGGGGTGCGCCGGGTCTTGACCTCGATGCGCAGGTACCGCTCCACGTCGAAGCGCGAACGCCCCAGTGAGAAGTTAACCGGCTCGATTCGGTCGGCGATCTGCTTCGGGGCGTCACGGATGTCCGAGGCAAGGTGACCGATCAGGTCGCGAGATTTGTCCCGCAGCAGTTTAAGGAAGTTGCCCTCGTGCTCGGGCAGACCACGTTCAACGATGCCGGCCAGCAGCACCTGGTAGCCGCCGCGGTCGTCGATGGAGATGGTCAGGTCGCCGGCTGCCGCCGGCCACGTGGCCTTGAAAACGCTGGCGCCCGCGACGAAGTCGGACTCCGCGCGCCGCAACAGCATCTGGGCGGCGCTGGACTCCCGGTGTAGGGACTCGCTGACCTTGCGGCCTACCTCGCCGATGTTGCCGCGATCGATCTTGCGCTGCACCGAACGGTACCGGGTCTCGAGCAGGGCCGCGTCGCCTTCGCCCACCTCACCAGGTTGATTCTGCACCAGTACCAGCAACTCGGCGATGAGCGCGTCGACGATTGCGAGCGTGGCAGAGACCTGGCTGACCCGCAGCGCGGTATCCCGCGCACGCACATCGGCCGTCCGATGGCTCTCGCGGGCCTGCTCCTCTGCGTCGAGGGCGTCCTGCAGTTTGGTGTTGCCCGTTGTCAACGCAGCGAGTTGCCGGCGGCGGGCGTGGACAAGTTCGTCGGCCGTCAGACGGTCTAGCTCGGACCATTCCTGGCTGAGTACCCGTTCGAGGACCGTGCGGCGACGAATGGCGGCCGTCTTCGCGGCGTCCGCCTGCGCAAGTCGCACACCTGCATCGTCCTTTCTCCGCTCGGCATCGCGACGCCGTGCCAGCAGCAGCTCGATCTTCGCCTCGTTGTCGGCGCCGAGGATCCATTGAGTTCGGTCGTCGATGCGGTGGCGGTCGTTCTTCTCGTAGCGGCGGGCGGACTTCTTGACCTGCCCGCCGATGGTCACTCCCCGGTCGACGCTGTCGAGTTCGTCGGGGCTGTCAACGCAGGCAAAATCGAACTCGGCGGCAACTCGGGCCTGAAGCCAGTCGTGGAAGGGCCCGTCGCTGACCCGAATGCGGTGCAGCAGCGATCGTGTGGTGCGCGCAGCCCGGGGTTGGTCGGCGACAGCAGGCACCGCCTCGAAGACCAGTCGGGCACCAAGGTTGCGAGCCTCCACGCGCCGGCGTACCTCCGGCAGGTGGTTATCGCGCACGAGCAAGGCGCTCGCAAGCGGGAACACAACCCTTTCGATCGCGCCGCTCCAATTTGCGAACTCCGGCAGGACCTCGATCAGCTCGCCGGCGAATGGCAGTGCGGTCTCAGCGACGCCGAGCTCTTCCGCGAGTCTCTTGCGTGCGAGCAATAGCGCGGCCGGTAGATTGCTCTTCCGGTGGCGCATCTCCGTGAGCTCGCCGTCGATCGCGGTCAGTTCGCGCTTCGCCGCGGAGTACTGCTCGTAGTCGCCATGCTCGTGGGTGGCGGCGGCGGGCGGCGTTTCGTCGAGAGCCCGGCGGGAAGACTCCAGGAGCTCCGCGAACTCCGCGCCGTTCGTGGGGGCACCGTCAACGCCGACGCTCGCGAGTTCCTCGGCGAAACGGTTCCAGCGCCCGGCGGTGGACGCAGCGTCCTTTACCGCGTCGTTCACTCGCTCCTGCATCTGGGCCGCGTCGGATCCGCCGAGTTGCATGGCCCGGTGTTCCGCGGTGCGCAGCAACTCCGCGGCCTCGGCGAGGGTGGCATCCGCTGTGCGGGCTTCATCGGTGGCGCGCGCCTGCTGGGATCGGAGCAGACCACGTTCGTCGTCGGCAAGGCGCAAGGTGAGCTGGTTCTGGAACGGGTCGATTAGGGCGCTCAACCTCTCGGCCTCCGCACCCGTGGCCGCGGCGCTCTCATACGCGGTGATGGAATTCTGAAGCAGTGCGAGGTGGCCGGCCTGCTTTCGCAGCTCCACCACGTGTTGGTGCGCCTGGTTAAGTTCGCCGAACTGCTCCACAGCGTTCTTCGCCCGGGCGAAGGTCGCCGGTTCGTCGAGCATGAAGTCGCGGAACAGCTGGTCGAGGCTACCGAGGTTCTTCGCCGACTGTGTCTTGTGCAGCAGGTGCAGGGCATTCAGGCTACCGATGCCGAGCAGGCGTCGAAGCTTCGCGTAGAACGGGGCGTGTGATCCGGTGGTCGTGACCACCGCGTCCGGCCAAGCGCTCTTGATACGACGGGCTTCAATTCCTGATGCCACGTGCTCATGAAAATCCAGCAGGCTAACGTCGACCCGATCGATGAAGCAGGCGTCCTTCAGGTCTGCCTTGTCGATACTCGCCCCACGCAGATGAAATACTCGCGCGAGGGTGATTGGGGCATCATGTTCGTTCTCGAACCGCAGCAGGATGCCGCTCCAGGTGGCGGACTTGCGCAGGTAGGTACTCACCGCACGGTCGAGAGTATCGTCGGCTTCTTTGCTCCAGGCGCCGCGCACGTAGCTGACCAGGGTACGGTCGTCGTTGCGGCTCGTGGAGTCCTGCGCGGCGGCGTTGAAGCGCAGCCATTTGTCGGGGGTGAGCACGGTGCCGATCGCGTCCAGCAACGAGGACTTGCCCGAGCCGGAGGCCCCGGTGAAGAGGTGTCCCTTGCGGCCCACCGCAATGCTGTGGTGCCCGTCGAAGGTGCCCCAGTTGAGCAACTCGACCCGGGCCAGGCGCCACTGCCCCACATTAATTGGCCCGTTCGCCGCCGGCCGACCCGCGGTGCCCGGTTCGTCGTCGAGGCCCGTCATCTCAAGCATCGTCATGAGGTAATCCCCTCGCTCTGGTCGTCTACGAGGTCATCCGTGACGTCGCCGTCAGCATCGTCGACACCACCGACATTCGTGTGCGAACCGGCCCCGCCGCTCGCCGCGATCCTCTTGTACTCGCCGCTGATGGCCGCGATCTGCTCGGCGTCCACGATGAGGCGCAGCACCGGCGAGATCTCGGCCCGGTCCTCGGCGCCGGCCTGATGGATCACCCGCAGTGTGTTCTTCATCTTCAGCCAGGTGGAATTCAGTCGCTTGTTGAAGTCGCTCTCATCGCGGTCGACGGTGCGGTACACGCGCAACTGCTCGAAGACGTCCTCCTGCCCCACGATTACCCGGCCGCCGCCCTCGCCGGCGAGCAGCATCTGGCGCAGCACGAGCAGCATCGCGGTGTCGAGGAAGGTGAGCGCCGCGGTGCGCACGGTGCTCGGCACCTTGAGCTCGGTGGTGCTCACATTGCGCACGAACGCGAACTCACCGACCCGGTCGATAACCAGCTCGAGGAACAGTTCGTGCAGGCGCGACCGGATGCCGACCTCATCAGCCAGCAGCGCCGACCACAGCGCGGGGGCCTTCACGCCCGACAGATAGGGACCCTTGATCAGCTCGAGCAGCGCCCGCCGCGACTGCTCGCCGATCACACCGGTGTCTCCCGCCCAGAGGGCGGTGGCGGAGGCCGCATCCGTCTCGGTGTTGGTGCCGGTCTCGGTGCCGAAGTCGGTCAAAGCAGTCTCCCCGTGAAGCGGTAGATCGGAATGTCGGCGGCGCGAGCCGTATCGTCGGCGCCTTGCCAGCGCACTGTTTCGACGCCGTCGCCGGTGGTGCCCTGGGTGGCGGCGAGGGTGAGCAGCCCCACGACGCTCGCGACGCCCTGGCTGGCCGGATGCCGTTCGAGAACCTCCCGCACCGTGCACTGTGTCACCTCGGCGAGTACCGCGTTAACGTTGTCGGTGAGCTCACCAAAGTCGATCTCGGTGGCGCGGGCGAGGGCGCGCAGAGCCTCGAGGTCTGCGGTCCCGGCCACATGCTGCACGATCGGTGCGCTGGCGTCGAGGTCGGCCGGGTCGTGCAGCCGCACCGCGCCCACGCTGCCGAGCGCCAACGCAGACAGCTCAAGGTGCAGGGTCGTGGGCTGGTACGGCTTCGCGTGCGCGGATGCCACCACGCCGGCGGCCAGCGCCGTGCGCAGCAGGCCGCGGAGCACCCGGTCGCGCTGGTAGTCCTGGGACTGCACGTAGCGGCGCAGCCCGCGGGCGAATGCGGTGATGACCTCGTGGATCTCACCGCTGTGGTCTTTGAGGGTGCCGATGAAACGGCGCAGGTAACGGCGCTGCGCGCTGGTGAGCTCACCGGCGAAATCACGGTCCAACACTCGCTCGATGTCGTCGTCGAACGCGGCGCCCACGGCAGGGTCGAGCACGAGTGCGGAGAAGCCGGCGAAGCTGCGCCCCTCGTCGGAGTCGCCGATCAGGTCGACGCCGCGGAACACTTCGTCGAGCACAGCGCGCTGCGTGTCGTCGGATTCGACGATGCGGGCTCGCAGGTCGCGGTTGAGGGTCTCGAATTCGGCGCGCACCCGGGCGAAGTCGGAGGGGATCTCCTCGGCCTGGGCCAGGATGTCCCGCACCCGCTCGAGTGCCCGGGCCGGGTCGAGCGTGTCGAGGTCGCCGGCGTGGATGCGTTCAATCTGTGCGTCGATCCGGTCGCGCTGCGCGTGCAGCTGCTCGAGCCGACGGGTGGCGTCCGGGTCCGTTTCGATAGCCAGCTGGCCCAGCTGCACGCCGATGCTGGCCAGGCGCGACTCGGTGACCGTCTGCCGGGGAGCAGCCAGCTGCTCCAAAAAACGGATGGCGCCGAGCGCTCCCGCCGCCAACTCGAAGGTCTCGCCGCGCGCCTCCTCGGCGGGGCGACGGGTAAGGAAACCCGCCTTCCGCCATTCCGCGCAGTACCCCTGGGCACTCTGCGGCAGCTCGAACCCGTGCCCGCTTAGCGCCTCCAGATCGTGGTCGAGGCGCTCGTAGAGCTCGTCAGTGGGCAAGCGCCGGGTTTCCGCGCCGAGGTGCTCGCTGAGCAAGGCCGCGATCACAGGAGCGTTGTCGGCGCGCAGAAGCCGCAAGGTAGCATCCGTGTCGACGAGGTGTTTGAGCGCGTGGGTCTGACTCAGAGCGGACACGAGTCAGGCCTCCTTCGGCTCGGGCGGATTGGGCACGGGAAACGAAGCCCCCGGGATCATCATGCCGCATGATGCAGACACCGTCGATCGCGCAATGACACCCCGGGAAACTCGCGGCAGTGCGGAGTCCTAGAAGCGAGACTTTCCTGCGGCAGGACTCTACCGACAGCTGCCTTTGCTCTGCCGATAGCCGAAGTGCTGGCTTGCAGGCAAGAACAAGCCCGCAACTCAGCCCACGCGACGCCGGGATGTTGGTCCCGCTATCCCGCCGGCAGCCGCTCGATGTCCCACAGCGTCACCTTGGCATTCGCAGCGGAACCCCGCGGCTGACGTCTGCGCCGAACGGCTAAGAAAAGCTTGGCCTGCCCGTGTCCGAACTCGTCGCAGGAACGGTCCTAGTCTTCTTGGCCCATTTCGTGATAGCGGTGCGGCCCGCTGAACCAGAGGCCGGTTGTCCAGGACCGCCGGTAGACACCGAGGTATCCCACGTTTTGCACGTACACGTCGACGTGCCATGACTTCGTCTTGTCCTGAGGCAGTTGTTCACCGAGTTGCGTTAGCCGGGTGTGCCACCCCGCAAGGCTTGATATTTCGAAGACAGCGCGACGAGCTGCGGCCGACTTGACGGTCAGAGTGCCGTCGACCCGGGCGCGTTCGTCGACATTTCCCCAGTCGCTAATGTGGTCGCCCATCTCGAGGTGAAGACCTCCCGGGTGTGGTCCCTGGTTTTCATTGAGTCCCTCGCGCTCCAGTGCGCTCCGTCGAAATGCATCTGACTGACGTGCCCATACCGGCGACAGCTCATCGCGGCTCGGGGCGGTCCAACGTTCATGGCTGAGCGCTCCGCCGGCGGACAGCCCGTTCGGAAGGTGGCTCCACCAGACGTAGGCGTCGAGGTTTCCGTCAGCATCCCAAACCTCAGACAAGAGGCTGAGCGCGGCAGTGTCGGTTCGCAGATCAGTCTCGAGAGGCCCCTGGCAATGCTGGGCTCATCACGAGCCATGCCGTAGCTCTGCCGGTTCGTGTCGTGCGAGGAAAGCACAAGGGTTCACCGTTTGCCCCACCAGCGGGTTATGTCTATTCGGGGCTCTACCTTGTCATTCAATGGTGGATGGAACTGGGGCGGGACGGCTTCCAAGTCATTCGCTTCCGGCTCGAGAGGATCGATGAGCAGGTCCCTATTGAGCCGCAATCGTTGAACGTGCCCGACCCGGAATTCACCACGACGTTCGTGTCGCGTCGGATTCGGGATTCGCAGTTGGCGCGCGACGTGAAGAAGCTCTACGACTATCAGTGTCAGGTGTGTGAGCACGCAGTCCCGACCTCGAGCAATGTCTTTTATGCCGAGGGCGCTCACGTCAGGCCGTTGGGGCGGCCCCACTTTGGCCATGATGCTCTGAGCAACATTTTGTGCCTCTGCCCGAATCACCACACCCAGTTCGATCTGGGAGGACTGGTCTTGACTGACGAGATGGAGGCCATTGAAACACGGACCTTGACCCCGATTGCCAGCCTTTCCTTCCGCAAACTCCACATCGTTGCGCTCTCGAATGTCAGCTATCATCGCGCTCTCTGGCTGGGCGAACGTGGCCTGTCCAGCGATTTGCGCTTACTGCAGCCGTCAGCCTAGAGCGAGCGACAGCACGCGACGTCAACGACCTGTGAAACATGCTCGGCATCATGTCGCAAGTGACGCCACCTCGCTTAGGAATACTGCGGCGCCGTAATGAGCCGCATACGGGAGAGTAGAGCTAATCCTTGATGGGCGATATCTTCCAGACTGCATGGACAAGACCGGCAAGAAGGTGTTGCCGCTGATCGATTCCCACACTCGTCCAGTCTTCGAACGAGCGGAGCTTTTGGTTGATTGCAGTTACCGTCGTGTTCTTACCAACATCCGCGAGCTGATCGAGGCTACGGGTGAGATAGTTGGCGCTCTTCGAATAGTGAACGCGCTTCTGTGCGTAGAAGTCTCGCCCCGCCACGATATTGAGTGGTTTTTCGAGTAGAGCGAGATTCCCAAGCTTGATCTTGTAGTCGTTGTACTCTGCGTCCGGGTTCTTATCCGCCCAATCGGCCAGCAGTTCGCCGTCCGGGTTGTTAGGGAGAATATGCTCGATCTCGAGTTCGGCGAAACGCTCGAGGCTTCCACGCTTGAGCACCCCCGTGAACGCCATGTCAACATGCTGAGTGATTCTGGCTAGCAGGTAACGCGTGCGATATTGCTGCATGGTGCTCAGCGTGTACCGATGCAGCGCGTCGTCAAGTTCCGCTCGCTTCGACAGCATGTTGCTCTCGAACCGGACCGAAACAAAGAGTTCGAGTCGATCACGTTGATTCTTCTGGTCACGATCCTCGGCAATACCTCGAAGTTCGTCAGCCCATAGGGAGAAGTTGCGCTCAAGATCCTTCGTGGGCGTCTTGGTGAAGATGTAAAAAAACAGAAACATTTCAAGCTGTTCCACTAGATAGTCAAACAGCGCTTTTGGCAGGTTCGCCCCCGCGAGAAGCAGGACGTAGTGGAGGCTGAATCCCCCGCCGGTTAATCGCTTCAGGCTGTCCATTGCGATGTTGGATTCGCGGTCGTTACCTTGGCCCTTACTGAACGCCAAGTACAAGTCGACATTCCGGATGAGCTTGCTTACGAATGCGAACGGGGTGTTCGTGTACCCAACGACAGAAGCATTCGCCTTATCGACGAACCAATCGTAGATCTCGTCTTCCCGGACGACAGCGTCTCCCCTGGCGCTTGAATTCTCGTAATTAGCCATGAGGAAATAGCGCAGAAACCGCAGCGGCTTCTCTCGCGCAGCCTCCAAGGGCGTCGTAACTTTCTTCCACTCAACCTTCAGCCGTGCGAACTCCTCGTGCTTCACGTTCGTGAAGAGTAGGTTCTTCAGCAGATCCATAGGGTTGAGGCCGACGCCGCGCTCATTAATAGTTTCAAAGATCTTCAGCGCACTACTTACGTCAGTCGAGATTTGAATGAATACGACCTTGTTCGCGACGAAGGCCCAAAATTTTTTGAGTTGAGCCACGCCGTTATAGTTAGCTTCCAGGAACGCGTAGATGGTGTCGTAGGCATTCACCAGTCTCTCGATCGAGCCGGTCATTTGGACACCCGACGTGCGCAGACTGGATTTGATGTCACTCGGCGATGCGTCCGTTTCGACGATCCGCCTGACCAATGAACCGGCGTTCTCGTACTGCGGGTCCAGCTTCGGCCGCCTCACCGTATTCCCGTCGGAATCCGTATAACTCGACATGAGCAATTGGCTCAGCGTGGCGACTTGTTCTTCACCCGAAAATTGCTGCCTCAGGGCGCAAAGCAGGAGGTAGAGAGTAGTCAAGCGTTGTTGACCGTCGATGACGTCCACGTACCGACCTCCGGCGGTCGGTGACACGAGAATCATGCCGATGAAGTATTCCCGATCGGGCACATCAATCTGCTCGTTGATGTCTTCCAGGAGCTGGCGGACCTCTCGATCTGTCCAAACGTATTCGCGCTGGTAATCCGGGATCGAGTAGAAATTCTCTCGGAACGCCGATTCGATGCTGAAGCGTTGGTTCTCAATTTGAGACAAGTTCTTCACTCTCCGTGGTTTGAAACCGGGCCTGTCGTAAGCAGCACATTACGGGGTCGGCCTCATTCACTTGTGATCTCGAGCAGCACGGATGGCTTGCCAGCCCACGAGATAACAAGCTCATCCCGTGCACGGCTGGCCGCCACATAGAGCAACGACCGCTCGCGCAACATCGCGTCTTCAAGCTCCTCGGGAGCGACGCCCTTGAGCGCCCAGGCGTTCGGAATCGATCCCTCCGAGACATCGAACAACAGCACTCGAGAGAACTCCATGCCTTTGGCCTTGTGCATGGTCAGGACGAGTGGATGGCCGACAAGGCCGGCGCCAGGCTCCGTGAGGGCTACCGTGACTCCCCGTTCGGCAAGCTGCTCCTTGAGCTTGAGCCCTTGGTTTCGAGATCGAGCCAAGACTGCCACCGTTTCGGGCGTGATGTCTGCATCTGCAAGCCAGCCCTTGAGTACTTCGGCGACCTTGTCGTACTGCCCATCGGCCGTGGCTGATGAAATCACGCGAGGGGACGGACCGCTCCGCGACGAGCGGTAGCCGTGCTCGTTCTCGTCGTTCCCGTCGCTGTCAACAAATTCGCCTCCTTCCAGCACTCCAAGCGCGAAGCGCAGGTTCTGCTGGGTGGTGCGGTAGTTCAGCTTCAGCCGACGCGAGCGGCCCGTAATCTTGATGCCGTAGCGCGACAGCACCACCGGATGGCCGTAAATGCGTTGATGCGTGTCCTCCGCGATGAAGAGGTCATTCTTGCCTTCACCTGCCAATGCGCGCAGCAACTGCCAGTGCAGCGGCGTGAGGTCTTGGCCTTCATCAACGAGGACGTGGTCCGCGAGGCGTTCCGGGTTGGAGTGTTCCAGATAGGCGGCCGCAATTGCGGAGACCTCCGCAAAGCTCAGCGTGCCCATGTGTCGGGCGGATTGTCGGTACTGATCGACGACGGCCCACACCTCCGCACGTTTGCGACGATCGAGGGCGATGCCTCTCCCGGGCCGACGCACCTTAAAGTACTCTTCCTTGCTGGTCACTCGGTTCGGCAGAATCACCTGAAGGTACTCGCCCTCGAAAAATGACGGGTTCTGCAGCTGCTCCGGCAGGTCCGCCCCCGCGTCATCAATCGCTTCGCGCCAACCGGCTTCGGTGCCGACGAGCGCCCCACGGGGTTCGATCGGCACTCCGAAGACATGCTCGGCGGCCTCTCCGAACTGCGCACCGGCGGTGTCACGAACGGCAACGGCGAGCGCGTCGATGCCGCGCACAAGCACACCCGGCTTGCCCAGTCCCTTGGCCCACGGGGTCTTCGGGTCAAGCCGTTCGAGATCACTCTCCAGAGCAGACGAAAGGGCCTTCGTGAAGGTAGTGAGCACAACCCGGGAGGCGGGGTTCGTCTCAGCCAACCGGTGTGCGCGGTGCAACAGCACCACGGTCTTTCCCGTGCCTGCGCCGCCCGACAAACGGAACGCGCCATTGAAATCTTTGTCGACGTACGTGCGTTGTTCCGGGTGCAAGAAGATTCGCCAGGCACCGAAGTCTCCGCCTTCGATAACCTGCCTCAGTTCTTCGTCGTTCTCAATGAACGCGAACTGCATCCGTGCGGCCGGGTGCTGCAAGCCCTTCGCGATTCGCTCGTCTTCTGTCTCGTCAGCTGTTGGTGGAGTTGCCTCTTCGGGCTCCACGTGTTCAGTGGTGAACCCAAGGGCCACTCGAATCTTCTCAACAGTGTCGCCCACGGCTAGCCCAAGCACCGCATCAATCTGCCATTGGTTCGCGAGGCTCTCCGACATCTGCAACAGCTCGTCTTCACTCGTGGCAGCGAAGATTCTCCGCGCAGCAAGCTCATCGAAACCGAGCGCCATGGTCAGATCTGTCAGGAGGTATCCGTGCGTCGCGAGAAACGACTCGGCAGGCTTGTCCAGCTTCGGAACAGCCTGCGGAGGATTCGGGTACTGGTCGCCAGCCGCCGGCATCCCTCCTTCAATGATCTCCGTTATGCCGTTAATCGGGTTGAAGTGCAGCACTCGCGTTCGCGCGCGCTCGATCGCTTCGTCGTGCGGCCATGTGCCGTCATAGACGTAGATCGACTCGCCGTTCTTCTGATCGAGTTTGAACAACACGGCCCGCCAGAACTGATCGACTCGCCCAGTGCGTGCGCGTGCATCCGCGGCCTTCTGCATCGGCTCGATGTGTAAACCAGGTGAGGTGTCGTCTGTAGCCAGTTTCTGCAGGAAGGCGAAGGACTTCGATTGCACGATCTTGTCGAGCTTCTGTCCCTTGAGCTTGGACATCACAATCTGTGGCATAAGCGCGCTACTTTCCAGTTCCCAGTGCTGCTACGACAGCCTCAACATTCGGTTCGACAACGACCCAGCCGGCCTTTTCAAGCTCAGCGCGGTCCCCGTCTCCAAGCCCGAGAGACACCGCGATCTGTCCGATTTCCCAGGCGATCCCGACGGGGATGCCGTCAGCAACCTCGATACCGATTGCGGGCACAACCATGTCCGGCCAGACAGCAAGTTGCGACAACAGGTCTCGCTCGTCACCGTCAGCAAATTCAAGCGCCGCTGCCCACTCCGCTGAGAGAGCAGCGTTGACCACAATGTCGACCGCGCCAAGCTGCGGCGTGTAGTTGCGCACCTCGGAGATCGCCATGATCTCGCCAAGCCGTGTCACGTCGGCCGCACCGAGCAGGTTCGAGAGCCGCAGCCACAGTTGCCAGGCATCCGCGAAGTTCGTGTCCGCCACAGCACTCGGTCGGTCATCGAGCATCAGCACGACCTCGGTGGCATCTCCGCTGCCGGAATATCGCGAGACCATCACAACAGACTTGCGCGCGAGCTGCCACGCGTATGGCAGGTTGGATGCCGCGGGCACAGCCCCATGCAGCACGTCCGCTGCGCGCCCAATCAGAGCCTCCGCCGAAATCACAGCTTCGACGAACGAGCCCGGCAGGGTGAGCATCGGCAAGGCATGTGCAACCCGCCTCCACCGGTCCTGAGCCGCACCAGGATCTTGCAGCCAGTCCATAAGTTGCGTAATCGGATTGGCCGTCACGTGGTCAAGCGCGCTCGGCGACAAGCCGAACTGGTTAACCATGGATGCTGCAAGGTCGCGGTCGAACCAGGACGCTGCGGGCTCGACGGCGCCCGTGTCCGCACGCTTGATGTCGTCCCAGGTGATCGCCATCACGCCATAGCCTTGGGCTCGTAGGTACCGCCGCTTTGATGCATCATCAGCGATCCGGTTGTGCGCGGTCGTCGCGTGGTACGCCCGACCGTCGGTGTAGATCGCCAGAGGAGTGGCTCCGCCGCCGACGGCCTCCAACACGAAGTCGGGTCGAGTCTTTCCGATGAAGGGTTGCGGGGTTAGCGCCCATTGATGCTTGCTGCCAGGCAGCGTCAGTCGAATCGTGTTGCCCCAGGCGCCGGGGATCTCTTTGATCGTGGCGCCGAGGGCTCGAGCCCGGTCCATGAATACCTTGCGGAACCACTGCTCGAGGATCGACTCGGGGTCCTGTGATCCGGGATCGATTTGGGTAACGATCCATGGAGTTACGTCGCCGTGCTCATCGATGCCCAGGATCGTGCGCAGGTGCCGTTCAGCGCTGGCGCGTGAAACGCGAGCGAGATCTCCGCCCGGAGCGAAGGGAAGCAGGCACCGATGGCAGGCGTTTCTGCCCTCGTGTTGACAGGGGCATTCGGCCACGATTCGCCAAGCCCGCTCAAGAATGTCGTGGACGTTGCCCTGGTCGGCGAGGTCCGCGAGGTACCCGGTACCGCCTGGTACGGCATCGTGAATGAGCAGGGCAATATTGTTGACCTCGTCGCCCAGCACGGGCTCCACGATGGTGACGAGTCTCAGGTGGTCGGGGTCGCCGCCAATGACCTCCCGCAGTCCCAACTGCACCGCCGCCGAGACGCTTGGAAGGCCGAGGCCGTCACCAACCGTCACTGAGCTGGGCAGCCGCAGCACAACGCCTTGTGTCGTCAGTGTGCGACTGAGGGCGAGCTGCCGCGCGTGCTCCTGCTTGGACTTGCGGTAGCGACACCATGGGCGATGCTCCCGGGCGGTGTTGACGTCACCCTTCTGATCGAGCTTGCCGCAGGCCCCACAAACGCGGAACAGCGGCGGGGAGTGTTCCTCCCCCGCGACCATCCGCGGTACCCCTGCACCGGTTACCTTGCCCAAGTTGACCCAACGGATGGTGAGTTCACGCAGGTACTTCACCCCGAAGGTGGTTCCTTCAACGAACCACTGGCGCGCAACGTTGGCCGGGTCTATGTCGGCCGCGATCTGCACGGTGAATCGCTCGCGCTGCCGCTCGTCACGCCGGTCGCTGATGGTTGACTCGTCCCTGCGCACCTCTGCCGAGACCTGTTCCAGCTCGGCGACGTCGAACTTCTGGTTGGCGTCTGCGATGCCTTTGCTTCCGCAGCGCGGGCAGCTCGCCGGCCCCTTGGCCGCGTCGCCATCCGTGGGCACCATGACGTCGCGGGCGTAGCCACAGTCAGGGCAGAATACCCAGGTCTGCACTCGGGAGCCTTCGCTGCCGAGGTCCACGGCGTCGATGAAGATCTCGACACCCTGGGCGTAGAACGTTGCCCCCGGCGCGAGTTCGTTGATCGCGATTCCGGCGCCGCGCTCGTAGGTGATGGCGTCGTGCTGGAACTCCTGGCTATCGGGGTCGATCCAGCTCAGGGCGACGTCGAGCCTCACACTGTCGTCGAGCAGGGTGTAGTTGGGCAGCACGCCAAAGCGTTCGAGCGCGCCGACCCAATGCTCGTCGTACAGATCGCTCGATTGACGGATGACCATTCCCAGCGATGCCTTGGCCGCTCTGAATGCGACCTTGTCGTCTTCGCTCGCGGCCGGGTGCCCGGCAGCCGCCTCCAACTCGGGCAGCGATTCCACGATTGCCTTCTTGCGCAGCCGCAGGTTCTCGATCTCACCGTTCCAGCGAGCGCTGGACGCGATCAGCGTGCTTGCGATTCCGCTCATACGAGGCTCGACGCCGGGCATCGACCAACTGCGCAGTGTCTCGACTGCCCATTCGCTGAGGTGGTCGAAGGTTGCGAGAAAGGCCTCGAGGCGATCAATCGCGTTGGCTTCGGCATCGTCAATGACGGTCGCCAGGAACGCGGTTCCTTCGGTCTTGGCGAGCACGTCACGGGCGTGAGCGACGCCAGGGATCAGCCCCTCCGCGGCCAGGCGGTCAACGATGGATGCCGTGTACTGGCGTCGCAGAATCTCTTCTGCGTTCAGGTAGGTGGCCGGCGGGCGCACCTCTCCATTGATCACGGAGAGCGGATCGCCGAGCTTGGGCAGCTGCTCGCCACGGCCGACGACGAAAGCCATCGTGAGCGCGTTCCCAGTCAGACGCCCCGCCCGCCCCACACGCTGCAGGTAAGAGGCGACCGATCTCGGTAGCCCCGCTAGGAAGACCGTCGAGAGGTCCCCGATGTCTATACCCATTTCTAGTGTGGGCGTAGCCACGAGCACGTTGGGCGCATCCGGCCTCTCAATCGCGGCCTTGAACCCGTCCTCGTATTCGAGGCGCACCTCGTCTTTGAGCATGCTGGTGTGCTCACGGGCGACCACCCGGCGAATTTCGCCGTCGTTGTACTGCCCGCGGTAGTAGTTCGCCTTACCGGCAACGGGCCGAAGGGTGCCGCGGCAACGCGCCACCATGCACGGCCCGCCGCCAAGCTGGTCAACGACGGTGGCCGTTCCCGGCACCGGGGTCTGACACGTGTCGCACTCGAGCAAGTTGCGCGCGGCTTCCAGCTCAACGAGAGCAATGGGTGCAACGAGGATCCGGCTGGGGCTCAGCTGATAGGCGATCGCACCGCTGGCGCCGATCGGGGCGCTTAGAATGATCCCGCTCTTCTCTAATTCAACGAAGAGCAGCTTCGTGAGCTTGGCACCGTCAGAGGCCGTGACGCCGAGCACCTTGCGTGCCCAGATGGCGTACCAGCCCTGCGACGAGGTCGCCTGGTCGAGATTGGAGTCGCGGGCACCCTTCATGGCAGCCGTGGAGCCGACCCGCGGGTAGGCAGGCGCTTCGCGATCTTTGGGGAAGGCGGGCATGCCTTCCCCACGGGGCCGACCGCCCCAAACATGCCAACGCTCGCCGTTGTTCTCGATGTACTTGCGGAACCACTCGTGCTCGATCGAACCGCGCTCGCGCATGCGCTCGAGCACGCCACGAACCCAGCGCACGACGTCTACCGTTGCGACCTCGCCGTCACTGTCGTCGTCTACGAAGCCCGCGGTCTCGAAGTCACGCACCGTTGCGCGACCGATGGCCTCGAGTCGCGTCTCCGGGCCCGCATCGACCTCGGCAGCCACAGAGCCGGTCAGCTCGAGAGTGCGACCGACCCGGGATTGCAGCCCGAATTCCATGGCCAGGTCGAACTTGAGGCGCTTTCGCACCAGTCTCATCGTTCTTGCAGGCACGTTGCGAGCGCTATCCTCGCTCCAGAATGACGAGAAGGAATCTCGGTCAACGACGTCAGGCGCCAGCAGGCGGTAGCGCAGGAACATGTCGTCACCTGCGCGACGCAGGAGCTCCTCGGCAACGTCGTCGAGGGTCGAGACCCCGTCGCCGATGGCGTCCCGGATGGCATTTCGCAAGCTGAAAACGTGCGATCGGCTCTGCACGAATCCGGCGCGATGGGCGGCATCCTGCACGCTGTCGGTGAAGACAAGCGCCTTCTTCTCGATGGCGTCCAAATGCCGATCGCCGAAGATGGTGTTGATGCTCACCGAGAGCAGCGTCGAGATCGCGCTACCGAGGAAGCGAATGCCGTCGGCCTTCTGGCAGTTCGGGCAGACGTCGTTGTGCGAGGCCTCGTCGGCGTCGTCACCCATCAGCGTGAGAACGGGGAGAACGTCAGTTACGGCCTGCACGGCCTCCTCGTCGTGGGGCGGCTCGAGGCTGAGGTGGCGTTGCTGCACATCGAACCAGAACAGGCCTTCCGTCTTAGACTCATCAGCAGCCGCCTGCTCATGCTGGTCAGCTTCTCGCGGCGCATAAATGAGCGCCCGAAATCGCGCTGAGCTGTTGGCATGATTACGACGGATGTCGATGTCGCTGTGATCGAGGTCGAACCCAACAGGGCCGAGCTGCACGCCCCAGCCGCTGCGCCCACAGTGCCGGCAGTAGATGGCGGGGAATTTCGCGCGTCCTTCCACGCTGAACGGGTCGTCGTTCTCGCGCTCTTCGATGCCGCCGTCGTCAGACCAGTCGTATCCGACCGTGGGGCCGGCGTATCGGTCGAGCCGGGTGAGCGCGCGAACCCACAGGTGCAGATCCACCGAGGCCGCCGAGCGGCCAGCCACAGCTCGTACGCGGCTCAGCGCAGCGATCACTGCGACCAGGAAACTTTCGCGGGCAGCATCTCGTTGCTCGATGCTCTCGGTTGTTCTGAGTCCGGCGGGAAACAACGCCACGGCCAGCGTGTCGATCGACACCGCATCGCTCGCGGCCTCGCAGAGGTCAAGGATGAACGGATGCCCCTGGGCAGCCGCGAGCATCAGCTCGTGGGTGGCGTCGGCGAACGCCTCCGCCGCATTCGGTTTACTTCCTTCTGAGTACAGGGTGGCAAAGACCGTCCCAGTGAGGGTCTCGGCGTCGCGGTGTTGTTCGCCCAGCGCGGCGACTGCATCGATCAGTTCGGTGACGAGGGCAGCGTCCACAGGTCGATATTGGAGGCCACGGTCGGCGAGGCTTACTTGAGCCCCCGCTGACCAGTCTTCGAGGCTCAGGCGGGTTTCGGTGATGATGCTCTCGTCATCGAAGTCGTCGCCGAAGACGGTGTTGGCGAAGTCGACCATGAGCGTGGGGTCGCCTTTGTCGCCGAGGGTGGCGGACGTGGCGATGGGGGTGATGAGCCCGAGCGGACGAGCCCTAGCCGCGTCATCGATGTCTGGATGAGCTTCGGGCCAGTTGCGCTTGAGGGCGAGGCCCAGCCGGCGCAGCAACATGGCGACGTCGGTGCCCTGAGCTCCATCGTAGGTATGGAACTCGTCGAGCACGATATAGCGCAGGCTGGTTGCGCTCTGCTTCCAGAGGGCCTGGTCGGCGGGGCGCAGCAGCAGCTGGTCGAGCATCTTGTAGTTGGTGAGCAAGATGTCGGGGGCCTCGGCGTGCATCGCCGTGCGGTCGGTGATGAGCCCGTCGGCGGTGACGGTACTGCGAGTGGGTCCGCTCTGCCCGGTATAGAGGGCAGCGCGCACCCCTCCCAGCGCCGGGCTGGTGGTGATGAGCTCGGTAAGGCGACGGGCCTGGTCATTGGCGAGGGCGTTCATCGGGTAAAGGATGAGCGCCTTGATACCCTCGACGCCCTCGCGCTTAGCGCGCAGCACATGGTCAAGAATCGGGTGCAGGAAGGCCTCAGTTTTACCTGATCCGGTGCCTGTCGTGACGAGCGTCGGAAGCGGGCGCGGCTTTTCCTTGCTCAGGTTCGCGCTGCTGAGCCGAGCGAAGGCCGCGGCCTGGTGACCGTAGGGCGGGAAGCCCTCATACCAGTCGAGCGTCGAACGCCATCTGTCCTCGGCGGGCTTGAACGGCAGGCGCAGTCGCACGTAGGGGCCTTTGAAGATTCCCCGCTCTGGATGCCGTAGGAATCGGTCGAGCGCCACGCGGGCGTCTTCGTCAGCAAGGGCAAACGTAGTCGAGAGGTAGTCGACGAGACCATCCCGCACATCCTCCGCTTGGAGGGTGGGGAGCAATTCGCTCACGAGCGCTCCTCGAGGATCTTCTCGAAGTGCGCGTATGCCTGCCGCATGTCCGCCTCGCGGTTGAGCGTCACAAACGGAAGCTCGTAGGTATACCGGATACCGGACGAGTTTTCTTCTGTTCGCTCATCGTGAGTTATTCGCCCTCCCCTTGAGCGCCATATGGTGAGTACCGAGTTGGGCACAAGGCGTCCATTCGCGTCGTAGAAATAGCTGCCCTGGTCGTACCCGAATAGGACAGGGAACTGCGTGCGGTAGATCGTGCAGAGCTCATCAATGCTGACCCCCAATGCCAGAGCAACGAGGGAGTCGATTTCTAACTCCGCCTGGCGGCGCAGAATCGCCCTTCTTAGCGGAACGCCCTGAGTCCACGTCCCATTCGATGACGCAAGAGGATACTCCTTCATTGCGCCCGAGTCTTCGGACCATCGATCACGGCTAAAGGCTTCTTGATAGCTGTCACGCCAAAGCGGCGCGTAGGCATCGACAAGGCAGTTGAGCCGAAGCGTTCGGTGGACAAGTTCAGGTTCGAGGGCGAATCCAAAGACTCCAGGAATCCTGTTCACTGTAGATGGGACGATATTGGACTTCAAACTCACCCGTATGAGAAAGTCCGCCAGCAATGACGACATCACTGAGGCGACAAGCGCGAGGTCCGAGGCATTGAGGCCCGGACCGCCGAGCACACTGATCGAATCGACATGATCAGGGCCGGGCGGAACAATCGCCGAGACTAAGGTTCGCCTCCCCGTGTTTGCTGCCATTTTCCGCCACGCAACGCGGAAGTAGCTGCTTGAAGGGGCGCGGTCATCTCCCCACCGCGCGGCGACTCCGCGTTCGCCTGCAATCCCGCGGACCGGGCGGTACGCCGCGACGGGAACGTTAGTCGCCCCGATCGACTCAAGGTCGACGAATGACCAGTCCGTCTGATGGAGCATTGTAGGATTCGGAGCTCTGAAGAGGGGATTCCCGACGTAGATGTGGGTCCCTTGGAGCACGAGATCAGTCCATGAGTCCGGCTCTCCCCAACCCACTTGAATCAGGCCGAGTTCAACGGCCTTCCGCTCGGGCCAGCCAGTCGCGACTTCAAACGGGAGCTCGCCTAGGCGACGCGCTTTCGAAACCTGCTGCATCACTCGCGAAGCGGTAGAGTTCACGGCCGAAACCATGCGCGTTTGAATCACCGGGACTTCACTAAGTTCGAGCGAGTCATGCCACGATCGAAGCTCAGACCAATCCACGTTGATTATTCGACGCTGGTGGGGGCGGAGATCCCAGCCGCCGCTTGGATCCTTCAAACCAGGCTCCACCCCAGATCCATCATGCGTAAGCGAGCGCAGCACCGTATCCGGATGATACAGAGAGACAGCAGACAGAAACGCCGGTTCATCCCTCTCAGCGCCGTACACGTTTACGCCGAAGTGTTTTTGGTGCTGAATCTCGAATAGGCGCAGTTCGTTGATGAACTCCCAATGTCGGCGAAGGCGCTTGTAGGTGGCTGCGCGAAGGCGCCCACCGTTTTCGTCGGTGAAATGCGTCTCGAGATGAATGAGAGCTGTCACACCTTGTCTTGAAGCGTTTCTCCAAGCCAGTTCCATGAAACAGCGATAAAGGTCTGGCTGCAATCCAGCGAGCAGTGGGTAATTGACCGGCGATCCGACGAAATGTGCAATAGCAACTACTTCAGACACGCCGTCTGCAACCAGGCCTCGAATGCCCGTAAGTGAAAGCGTCGCCGTCTTCTTTTCTGCAAGCTGCGCTTGCGTGGGGTTGACGGCAAGTTGCCACCACGGATCGCCCTCAGCAAGAAGGGAGTCGATATCCGAGCGCGGGCGCACCCATGGAGGGTTCCCAACTTGTAAATCGAAACCGCCACGGGCGAATACCGTCGCAAAGTCCAGTTCCCAGTGGAAGAAGCCCTGCTCGGCAGCAACGCTCTCCGCGACAGCAAGCCACGGGTACGTCCTCAGGGCCTCGTCAACAGGCGAAACCATTGCGAACGCGAGCTCGGTGTCCTCTGCGGTGCCAAGAGCCGTCCATTGGGAAGAAATCTGAAGGGTGTTCTGTCCCTGCGCGGCCAGCTTGGCCTTCACCTCGAAGTGGGTGCCGAGCAATGCGGTGAGGCCTGCGATCCACTCGTCAAGGCTCGGCGGCTGCACTCCTTCTGTCAGGGTGTCGGTAAGCGGCCAGAACCACAGGGCGTTCCAGGCATCCATGACACGACGGAGACGTTGATACGCGCCGTCGGAGTCTCCGAGTTTGGCTTCGATGTCCTCGCGGGATACCAAGGGTGTGGTCTCGACAGGCTGGGCCGGCGGTGATCCCCATAGCGGGATTTGTCGCCGGACCTCTCGCTCCGCGATCTCGAGTCGGCGAAGGGCGAATTGCCAGAGCGTCTCAACGCGATACGAGAGGTTGACGAGCTGGTCGAGCTGCTTCTTTGTCGGCTTGCTCGAAAACTGCCGACGCCAAGCTCTAAGGTCGGCTAGCGCAACCGGGGCAAGCTCCTTGGCCTCTTTGGCCTCGGTGGCGCTCCCCCACCCCTCCGCCGGCAAAAGGAAGTGATGGATGGAACCCGACAGACCGGAAGCGAGCCTGTTGTTACGGAGGTCCTCGAATAGGTCCACCACAGGTACATCCCGAGGAACGGAGGTGAGCCACGTCCTTGAGTTCACCTGGTCACGACTATAAACAGCGCGGCGAGCCCCGATCAGCGAGTTGCCTCGCCGGAGGTGCAGACCGAACCAGGGCGCTTGGAGCTCCTCAGACATAGTGTCGAGCCAGAGCGAAATCTCGGCGAGCTCCACTGCCGTGGAGTTGAGATCGACGCCGTAGACCTGGTGCAGGGCAATCGAGGCTTTCGCCTTCTGCAGCTCCCGCGGGTAGGCATCTGGATCGATTCTCTCGCCCAGTTCATTTTGCCGACGGCGCAAGTACTGATCAGCTAGTTGACGGACCGCCTCGAGCGCGAACGCACCGGAACCGAGCGCCGGCTCACAAACGGTCAGTCGCAGGACCTCGGCGGCCGTCGTGGTCGTGCCGTCTTGGTCGAGTAGCTCCTCGAGCGCCTGGGAAACAGTGAATCGCGTGAGCACCTCAGGCGTGTAGTAGGAGGCCGACTGCTGGCGCTCCCGGCCCGCAAGCCTGAACACGAAGCTGCCCTCAGCGTGAATCCGCGCTCGCGTCTCACCCGTGATGGGGTGCGTTTCCTGCACGAAGTCGTTGGGCTCGATGCTCTGTGAGCGTTCGACGGGCACGACCCAGGAGCCCTTGTCAGCGTTGCCGTCTTTGGCCACCTCATAGAGCTCGGTCTCGGCGAAGAAGCCCGTGTACGACATGAGGCCTTCGTATACCGCGCCGAGCTGGTTGATGCCCAGGTCGGCGTAGCTGATAAAGCCTCGGTCGCGCCCCTTCTGTTCCTTGCTCAGCAGCAGGTGCGCGAGAACCTCCTGGAGCTTGGTGTCGCTAAGCTGCACTTCGTCGATGTGGGCGGTCGCCTTGGGCAAGAAAAGGTCGGCGCGCAGGCTGTTGAAGACCAGGCCATCGCGGAGGTCGGAGGCTTCGGAGGGGGTCTCGACAGGCTCCACCACCGGCGCTGGCGATGGATCTGCGACGCCATGTCCCCTGTCGACCAGGCGGAAGAGCACCGCGAGCGACTCATAGAGGTGGGTGCCGTTCTCGCCCTGTTCGGTGGCGAGCTTGACGAGCGTCAGCTCGCGGAGGCGGTCGAGGCTGTAGCCCTCCTCGTATTCGCTCGCCCCGACGGGGAGAACGTTGAGTTCTGGCGAGGCCTCGGCGTAGAGCAGAAACAAGATTCGGTATAGGAATCGCAGCGACTGTTTCGCCAGGGTCTGAGCCTCGCTACCGGGCAGAGGTTCCAGGCCCTTCCGGCGGCGCCGCGCAACCACATCGTTGGCGATGATCTCGATGGACAGCCGCACACCCTCGCGCAGATCTTGCGAGACACCCACCGTGTGCTTGATCGACTCTTCGAGCACCTGGGACCACCAGATGTCGCCCTCGGCATTCGGGGCGAGAGATTCGGCCGATACGCAGGTGAGCGCTCGATCAATCTCGCCACCCTTTTTTGCATCGTTGCGGGCGACCGCGAGTTGCAGGTCAACAGCGAGGTAGCGTCCCTCTGCCCACCGTTCCCGCTCTGCGACGAGGAGCCACTTTCCAGCGAGGACGAGCGCGAAGATCGGCCCGTCGTCCTCGACAAAGATGGTGGAGAGCAGCCGCGCGACCGAGGAGATCGCGTGCTTGTCATTGTCGTCAATCTCGAACGGAACCAGCAAGGTGTCGGAATCGCGAGCGAGCAGGTCTTCGAGGGTGTCGACGGGGCTGGCCTCGATGATCACGAACGGTGAACCGTCGACGAGGCCGGGCTGGGTTACGCGCAGCAGCGGTCCGTTCTGGTCGAGGTGATAGCCACCGCCGGTGAATCCGAGCACCGTGCGCAGGGGACCGTAGATCTCGTCACGAATGGCAAGGTCCTCATCGCCCGGCACAAGTGCCGCCAGGCGTGTTTCGAGCTGGGCGCGCATCGCGGTGAACCGAGCCCGCGTCGACGGGGTGCCCTCCGCATCCTGCTCATCCCATTCCTTGCGACGCGCCAGCGCACGAGCTTGGAACGACTGGGACTTCGCATCCGTCGTAAAGAAGTGGTCGCTGAGCCAGCCCTCACCGATGATGATCGCTTCATCTGACATGCGTTACTCCCCCGTGCCGTTCTCATTCGCAAAATCTTGTGGAACGACGACGAGCAGCGGGCGCACCAACTGCTGGTGTGGCTTCATCGACTCGGCCATCAACCGCTCCTGCTCCACGGTTACGCGGCGCAACTTCAAGTCCTTGACCTGTATGAGTGCGTTGGCGTCTTCTTCCCACCGGTCGACGCGGCTCGACCAGCGCTCGATGCGTTGTTCAATGGAGGCAGCCGAGGCATCCGAGAATTGATCCGCGAGGGCACGGGCGGCGCGAACGGCCGGCCCAATGAGCCCTTGCAGGAGATCGACCGTGACCGGGCCATGATTGATGGCCTTTGCACCGCTAAACCCGATCATTTCAAGGGCCTCGTGGGAGGTACCGTGTGCAGTCGGCAGCACGAACTCCGGGTTTGACGGGTCGAGAATCTGCGCTGTGATGTACGAACTGGCGACCACCTGACCACGACGGTTTGTCAGCGTGGCGAACAGCAGCACGGTGGGCGCGTCAACGTCACCGCGCACGGCGAACACCTGGTTGCGGCCGAGGTTGGACAGGGCACGGTCACTGGCCCATTCCAACACCGGATGCAATGGGCCGAGGTAGTGCGCCTCGGGCCACAGCGACGTGCTGGCCTTGTTGTCCCGAGCATCCTGCAGCAGCGCCTTGCCTCGCTGAGGGGAGACGACCAGCTTGAGCTCGTCGATGACATTGCGATCACGTAGGTAGCTCTGCGGCAGCACCTCGAGGCGCTGGGCGAGGTCACGGGTTGGCGAGAGCGAGACCAAGCCGTGGTTCGGGTATTCGTGCCAGTTCGCACCGTTGTCGGCGACGGATGCTGCGGGAGTGGCGAAGGTCGCCTGAAGCGCTTCGCGGAGGAAAGCCGTGTCGTCGGCGAAGAGGCCGCTGCCGGCATCCGTCGCACCCGCTGTGGATGTGGTCGCCTGGGTCGGACCCTGGCCGGCGGCGAGTCGCGCCATGAGGGCGCCGATGCTGTCGCCGTTGTCGATCACGTGATCGGGAGTTGGCACCGCTTCATCGAGGTTCTTCTTGCCTGCGAGCACCTTGCGAATCTCGTCTTCTTCGACCTTGGCGTCGTACTTGCCCATGAGCGATGCGGCGTCGCCGAGGGCGTTGTGAGCTTCATGTTCGCGCTCGAGCACGCGCTGCAGCACGCGGATGTCGCCGGAGAAGTTGTCGTTTGAGGGGTCGAGCAGCAGGGTCGTGATTTGCGGGCGGTGCTTCTGGCCGTAGCGATCGATGCGGCCGTTGCGCTGCTCGATGCGGATGAGGCTCCACGGAATGTCGAAGTGAATCAGCTCGTGGCACTGGGAGTGCAGGTTGACACCCTCGGAGGCGACGTCGCCAGTGATGAGCACGCGGATCGGGGATGAGGACTGTTTGAAGCTCTCCACGATTTCCTGCTGCTCGACGTCGGTCAAGCCGCCGTGCAGGACCCTAATCTGGTCCTCCTTGAGCTTGAGGTCGGTGAGTAGCTGGGCGCGGAGCCAATGCAGAGTGACGACCCGTTCCGAGAAGATGACGGCGCGCTCAGTGCCCGTGCGGCTGACGCCTATCGACTTGAGGTATTCGACAAGCCTGGTGTACTTGGCCGAGGGCGCCGAGAGTGCGGCATCCGACAGCTCGCCGAGGTACTCGAGAGCTTCGCGCTCTCGGTCCTGTCTCCCGTTGGCAGAAGGGGTGACCTTCTTCAGCCGTTCCTTGACCGATTCCTTAAGCGCGGCGGGCGATGAGAGGAATGCCTTCGCGAGCGTCCAAGGGAAGAGGCCGCCGTTGTCACCGAAGTATGGGGAAGAACCGTTCTCGGGGTGCAGCCAGACGTTCGCGAGTTCGTCGGCTGCCGCGTTCTCGGCGGGCGAGGCGTCGACGAGGAAGTGCTGGGGCGGCATCCGCTCTGCCCAGTCGGCGCCCACCTCGCGGGCGACCTCTTCACTGTGGCGATGACGGCGGATTATTAAGCGCTTCACCTCAGACTCGATGATTTCGCCGTTAGGGGTCACAGCGGTTGGTTCGAGCAGGCGGATGAGTTCGGCGAAGGATTCCTTGTTGCCGTTGTGCGGAGTGGCACTCGCAAGGATCAAAGCCTCGGTATTCGGGGCGAGGACGCGGGCGAGACGGTTGTTGAGGGTCTTGCCGGTGATGTTGTGTGACTCGTCGATCACCACGGCATCCCACTTGTACTTCGCGAGGTGGGAGCGGTACTTCTCCTGCTTGAGCGTGTCGATCGAGATGATGGCGCGCTTGTAGAGACTGAATGGGTTGCGGGTGGCGGGGAGTTTTTGGCGCACGCGCTGGATACCGACGGAGTCGAGACGCACGAAGGGAAGCGCGAACCGAGTCCACATTTCGTGCTGCATCTGCTCGAGCACGTGGCGCGGGGTGACGATCAGGATGCGTTCGCCGCGACCTCGACGGACGAGCTCGGAGAGGATCATGCCAATTTCGAGTGTCTTGCCCAGGCCGACCGCGTCAGCAATGAGGATTCTCGGGCGCAGGTTTTCGGGGTCCAGGGCCTTACGCACGGCTGCCTGCTGGTAGGCGAGCGGGTCGGCGAGCATGCGTGTCGAGACGGTGAGCTCGGGAGCGTTGAGCGGCACCGGTGATTTTCGCAGGGTCGCTTCGAGCCAGAGCTTTGCGGTGCGGTAGCCCGCGGAGTCGTCGCCGACAACGACGGCCTGCTCGGGGTTGAGCGGAACGATTGTGTCGATGCCGCTGTAGAAGGCCGCGGTGGAGTCGCGGACGAGTTCGGAGAGGCCTTGGCAACGGATGAGGGTGCCGGAGGTCGTCTCCTCCGTGCTCGTGACCAACCATTCGGCGTCACGGACGATGACGATGGAGCCGGGAGCGACGGCGAGACCTGAGTGGTCCTTCGCGGATTCCTCGAGCGCGCCCGTAATACCCAACGTTGCTTGTGCCATCGCTGGCACCTCCGTTCCGACGCCCCCGTCGCTCAAGCGCAGATCAGAACCCGTGGTTCGGTGCGTTGTTATTCACTGTATCTGAGGCCTGTGGTGCGGGAGTCGACAGTGGTGCCACGTTCGGGGGTGATTGTCGTCGCCGGGCAGTTGAATCAGGTCTGCGCCACCACTCACCGCCAGTCCTCAAGCCCCGAGAGCGGGTGTCATACGCTGCAAACTTCGCAGCCGACGATCAGTAAGCTGACTTTCGGTACCAGGGCATATCCGTTCGGAGCATGCGGGTATCAGCGGGCTTCAATGTTGGGCCCGCGTTGTGCCAACGGGGGTGTGTTTCTGTGCTTGAGTCCGGTAGCTCTGATCCGATTCTGGTGAAGAAAGCAATCCAACTGTTCAGCTTTCTTGGCGGCGCACAGAGGCTGAAAGAGCGGCCGGTCTATCGGACCGAAAACTTCGAGAGCTGCTCCTGGTTCGATTCTTTCCCGTCCCACCCCGCAGTCAGCCTGCACGCACCCGACGAAGACTCTCCGAGCAACGGGATCATCGCATCGTTCATGCGCGTGCCACGTCTCGTCGCTCCTGAGCCAGGTGACGAGCTGGTGGAGTGGATAGAGGGCGCTAGCACGGACCCCGCCAGCCGTCCAGTGGTTCGCGAAACGATCTTCTCCAATTCATTCCCGAAGACCGACGACGAAACCCAGCCGGGTGCGCATGGCTCGAAGCCCGAGGACGACGTCGAATCAGAACCTGCAGAGTCATCGAACCGCAGCAGGACCCGCGAGATCAGTCTCAAAGACCATCCAGAGGTGGAGGCCCTTCTTGACGCCTGGGCTGCCGACTGGGACCTCTGGGCTGCGCAGGAATTGCGAAACCGCCCCGCCCGCGAGCTTTACGGCTCGATGTTCTCGACGATGGAAAAGGTCGGGAATCACGGAGACGAGTTCGAAGTCGTGCTCGGGATGGCCTGCCTGGCTTGGGCCCCTGAGGAACACGAGCCCGTCAACCGGCACCTACTCACCGCCCCCGTCAGGTTCGAGTGCGACGACGAGACCGGTGAAATCGTCGTTGTCCATGACGATTCGCGCGACCCCCTCGCCGTCGAGGTTGACATGCTCGACGCACGACTCATCACCAATCCCGAATCCATCGACGAAGTGAAGTCGCTCGCGCGAGCCTTCGACGGGCATCCGCTAGATCGCAGCGCGGTCGCCGCGATCGCTCGACGGCTCGTCCACCGCCTTGACGCAGAGGCGGAATATGACGAGGAGGCGTTCGCTCGACCCCGGAGCGAGACGCCTAAGGCGGCATTCGCCCCGGCAATCGTTCTACGCAAGCGTTCTCAGCGCGGCATTGTCGATATCTACGAACGGATCGTCGCCCACCTCGCCGAATCAGGGCAGGTTCCCGATGGCGTCCTTCCCTTGATTGACCCGAATCATCGGCCGGCGGCCTCTCCCGATGTCTCCGAGGGTGCCGTCGTTTCGCTGGGCACCGACATCTACTTGCCGTTGCCGGTCAATGAGAAGCAACGCCAGGTCATTGAGCACGTCGATCGATTCGCTCAAACATTGGTTCAGGGCCCGCCCGGCACGGGAAAGACCCACACAGCCGCCGCACTGGTGTCGCATCTCCTTGCCCAGGGCAAGAGGGTCCTGATCACTGCTCAAACAGATCAGGCTCTCAAGGAGGTGCGAGACAAACTCCCCCACGACATCCGGCCGCTCGCGGTTTCTGTTATCGGTCAGTCTCGATCTGACATGTCCGATCTGAAGGTGGCCGTCGAGCGCATTTCGACGAATGCGTCTGAACATGACCCGCATGCTTCCACGAAACGAATTGAGGCCCTGGCCCGCGACATCGACGTCCTCTATCGAAAGCGCGCCAGCGCATACTCAGAAATGGTCAAGGCCCGCGTAGCGGAGGTGACTCCGCACGAGCATGCCAGTTATGAAGGAACCCTGGCTGCAATGGCTCGGCAGCACCAAGCCGCTGAGCCAGTGCATGGCTGGATTAGGGCGTATGAGCTTCTTGACGCCGAGACATCCGCGCCGCTCTCGAATGAATCGGCATTGACATGGCTCCGCCTTCTTAACGATGACGAGCTAATGGGCGATGAGGAAGAATCTCAGCTCCAACTCATCAGCATCTCGGATATCCCCGATGCCGAGACCTTCGGTGCGCAAACGCAGCTCGAACGAGACGCGGCGAGTCGTGCACAGTTACATGAGCACCTGGTTGCACACGTCGCGTTTCAGGCCGTGAGCGAACTCCCAGGAGGTACTCGAACCGAGCTTCAGGACCGAATGCGTCAGATCTCAAGCGTCGCTCAGTCCCTAGAAAGCCGTCGCGAGAGCTGGATGATCGAGGCTCTGACCGACGTTCGAACGGGACGGGCCTCCATCTGGGATGCTCGCGCACGCGAAGTCGAGCAGCTCCTGGCCAAGATGATGCCGCTACTCACCGAACTTGGAGCGACGTCGCAGATCCAAGTCAGCAGCGGCGAGCACGCGATCTTTAAGGGACAGGCATTGAGTCTGCTCGCGTATCTGGTAGACGGAGGCAAGATCAAGACCCAGCCCGATGGAACTCCTAAGATCGGCGCTTTCACGGGCAAGGCGATCAAGAACGCCGAAGCATTCTTCTCTGCAGTGCGGGTGGACGGGCTCCCTGCAACAACCCCCGCGACAATTCAGCTATTTCTGACGTGGGTTGAGGCCGACAGGACGATCGATGCGCTCGATCGAGCCTGGCCAGCCAATATCGTCATTCCACCTGAAGACACGCTGCGGGAACGAGCGCAATGGCATCAGACCGAGCTTGAGCAGTTGCGAAAGGTCCTGGCCCTTGGCCGGCGGCTCGAGATAGACGCTCGTTGGCTCGATGAACTTGAAATACCGGTGCCCAACTGGACAGACCTCGGAGAGATCAAGACCTACGCTGTCATGGTTGAGGCCGCTGCCGCGGGCGAAGACTGGGTCGGTGCCACACTGCCGATTAGGGAGCTTGAGTCCCGGATCGAAGCAGTCACTCGGCTGGGAACTTCAGCGCCTGCAGTCCAGACCCTGCTTGAAGCCGTGCGCACCCGCAACGTAAGCCTGTATTCGGCGACTCACAACCGCTTGGATCGGCTGCACCTCGCCCATCACCTCGTGCAAACACGGGATGACCTAGGGCAGCAAGTTCGGGAAGCCGCCCCGGAGCTCTTCCATGCTGTGACTGCGAGCCGGGCAGCTCCCGAATGGCGCACGCAGTTCGGCTCTTTTTCCGAAGCTTGGGACTGGATGACGACGGGGACCTGGATTATCAACCAGGACTCCACAGATGTCAACGTGCTTCAAACCCAGATGAATCTGCTCGATGGCCGCATCAGTCGCAAAGTCGAAGCCCTCGCAGGCGAGCGAGCCTGGAACCACGCAGTCTCCAGTGACCGGATTGACGGTAGCTCCAGGGCAGCGCTCACGCAGTATGCGCAGCTCGTGCAGCGCTTGGGCAAGGGGACGGGCAAGTACGCCGACGCGCGTCGCAAGGAGATCCGCGACGCCATGGATCGCTGCCGGTCCTCTGTGCCGGTATGGATCATGCCTACCTATCGCATAGCAGAACAGCTGCGCGTGGAGCCGAACATGTTCGACGTCGTCATTGTGGACGAGGCCTCGCAGGCCGGGCTGGATGCCACCTTCCTTCAGTTTCTCGCGCCTCGAATGGTCGTCATCGGTGATGACAAGCAGGTTTCACCAACGGCGGTCGGTGTTGATCAGCAGAAACTGCGCGATCTCGCCCACCAGTACATCGCCGGTGACCCGTACATCGCCTCCTGGCAGGACCCTCAACGGAGCCTGTTCGATGAGGCGAAGATGCGTTTCGGGGGGCTCATCACCCTCGTAGAGCACCGCCGATGCGTCCCCGAAATCATTGGGTTCTCCAACCGCATCGCCTACGAACCGGATGGCATCCGTCTAATCCCTGTGCGACAGTACGGAGCAGACCGCCTCGAACCGATCAAACCAGTTCACGTGACCGACGGCTACGAGCAGGGCAAGATCAATCCCGCTGAAGCAGAGGCCATCGTCGAGCAGATCGTCGCGTGCATCGCTGATAACCGCTATGACGGCAAGTCCTTCGGGGTTATCTCTCTGCTGGGCAAGGACCAGTCGAACTACATCAGCAACCTCCTGCTGGATCGAATCGGGCCGGACGAATGGTTCAGCCGCGATCTTCGTTGCGGCGACGCCCCCGATTTCCAGGGGTCTGAGCGGGACGTGATGTTCCTGTCGATGGTCAAGGCGCCGATGGCCGATAAGCGAATAGGTGCGCTCACCCAAGACATGTTCGTGCAGCGATTCAACGTCGCGGCCTCCCGCGCGAAGGATCAGCTGTGGGTGTTCCACTCGATGAGTCTTAGTGACCTTGGGAACCCCGAAGACATGCGATTCGCGCTACTCGACTACTGCTACGGAGTCGTTGGCCGAAGCAACTATTCGGATGAGCTGGCACGGAGCGAGGTGGTTCCTGAGGATCTCATCGTCGAGCCCTTTGACTCGCTATTCGAACAACGGGTGTTCAACCGTCTGATCGACCGCGGCCTCACGGTGATCCCGCAGTTCGACTCGAACGGATACCGCATCGACCTTGTCGTGGTCGGGGGTAAGAGCCGCCTTGCCATCGAATGTGACGGAGACCATTGGCATGGCCCCGAACAGTACGAGAAAGACCTGGCGCGTCAGCGCGACCTGGAAAGATGCGGCTGGACATTCTTCCGCATCAGGGAGTCCAGTTTTTACGTCGACACAAACGCAGTTCTCACCAAGCTTTGGGCCAAGCTTGAGGAGATGGGCATCAGACCCTCATCGTGGGTTGAAGAAATCAAACGCACCTCCGTCGAGATCGACTCAAACCCCCACGTACTTACCATTGGTGGAGTCTCGGCAAGCGAGGTGACCGACGACTCTGACGCACCTGAATCCGGCGCAATTGAACGAGTCGCATCCAGCGAGCTGACCATCGCCGAGATATTGGCAGTCGCCGCAGCCTGGCCCGAGGACGAGGCGGACGAGCTACCGTCGACAAGCGCTCGAACGCGAAGAAGAGATCAGCGGCGCGCTCCATCATCCGCCATCCCGGCTGCCGAACTTGAACCAGTCCCCTTTGAAACAGATGACGGAGGAATGGTGATCGCCGAGGTCGTTGATGGAGACACCGATCTGCCCACAACGGCACCCGAATCGGATGTACAGGTCGAGACCGAGGTATCTCACGCTGGCGACGAGCCCACCGCAGTGAGTGATCCGGCCTCTACTCAGACCGGTCATTTCGATCTCGACGGCCAACTCCCCCCGTACGCCATCTTCACCGGCAAACTCACACCCGCATCAACAGCGACATCCAGTGAGCTCCTAGCCGGGATTCTCGAGATCGTTGCGCTGGAAGGTCCGATTGTGGGCCATCGGCTCCACGAAGTCTATGTAAAGGCATCGGGTGGCCAGCGTGTGGGGCGGGAGACATCGCGCATTCTGAACAGCGCGATCTCACGGGCCGTGGCCACGAAACAGCTAGTTGCAGACAATCCTCTGGCGGACTCTGGCATGAAGCCGAAGACCTTCCGACTGCCTCACCAACCCGAAGTCCGGCTCCGCCACGTAGGACCGCGCTCCCTCGAGCATATTCCGCCGACCGAGCTCGCGACCCTGATGGAGGCCCTCCGAAAGCGACACGACCACGGCCAGGAAGCACTTATGCGGGCGACGCTGGACGCAGTTGGTCTGAAGTACATGACCTCCGGAGTCCGGGAAAAGCTCCTGGGGGTCCAGAACCTGTTGAGCTCAGCGCACTAGTCATCAGCCCGGTCGTAACCGAACAGGCATCGTGGTGGTACGTTATCCGAGGCCCAGGCAGGGCCACGACAATCTTCGATCGAAGGCGGGTGAGTAGCCATGGCTGGTGATAGTCCGCGCTCCACTCCCTTCCGCGGTTGTCGTTTTCGCCCTGACCTTCTAGGCAGGGTGTCGCGCCGGGGGTGGCGCGCTACTGAACCTCCTTTGCGAGGTGGCCTTTGGTGTGCCGTCGATTCCTGACGCGCCCTCGGCTGCCTCAGGCTTGCTCACGCGCTCTCGTCGACCGAACGACGGAGTAGGACCATGGCACTCATCGACAACGGCATCTACGTGACCGGGCAGCGCACCTCCAGCCCACAGAGCCTCGACGAGACGTACCAGCAGTTACGCGAAAGCGAGGGCATGGCGTGGATCGGCCTGTACCGGCCCGATGCAGTTGAGATCCGCGGCGTTGCCGATGAGTTTTCGCTGCATCCGCTGGCCGTGGAAGACGCGCTCAAGGGCCACCAGCGGGCCAAGCTGGAGCGGTTCGGCGATACCCTCTTCGTGGTGCTGCGGCCGGCCTGGTACCTCGACGCCGAGGAGCGGGTGCAGTTTGGCGAGGTGAACGTGTTCATCGGGCCGGGCTTCGTGGTCACCGTGCGGCACGCCGAGAACCCCGACCTGGCCAACGTGCGCCGGCGGATGGAATCGAATCCGGCGCTGCTCGCCCTCGGTCCTGAAGCGGTGCTGCACGCCGTGCTGGACGAGGTCGTGGACGCGTACGCACCGGTGGTGGCCGGGCTGGAGAACGACATCGATGAGATCGAGAACCAGCTCTTTGGCGGCGACCCGTCGGTGTCGCGGCGCATCTACGAGCTGCTCAGCGAAGTGATCGACTTCCAGCGCGCCACCGGGCCGCTGCGCGGCATGCTCGAGGGACTGCTGCGCGGCTCGGAAAAGTACCAGGTGGCTGGTGAACTGCAGAGCTCGTTCCGGGACGTGCTCGACCACGTGCTGCGGGTCACCGAACACGCCGCCTCATTCCGGGCGCTGCTGGAAAACGCACTCACCGTGCACGCCACCCTGGTGACCCAGCAGCAGAACGACGAGATGCGCCGCCTCTCCGAGGCCGGCCTGGCGCAGAACGAGGAGACCCGGCGACTGTCGGAGGTGGGCCTGGCGCAGAACGAAGAGGTGAAGAAGATCTCCTCCTGGGCCGCGATCCTGTTCGCGCCGACACTGGTGGGCACGATCTACGGGATGAACTTCGACACCATGCCGGAGCTGCACTGGCAGTTCGGGTACCCGGTGGCGGTCGCGGCGATGGGGCTGATGGGGTTGGGGCTGTGGGGAATTTTCAAGCGGCGGAAGTGGCTGTAGCGCGGCAACGACCCGTCGTGGTTCTCACTGCACTCGAGTCTCGCTGACGGACGGGCACCCCGACCTGAGTCAGGGCGCCCGTGCGACCGCCATCGCCGGCGCGGCCGACACGAGGGCAGCGACCATGGCGACGGCCAGGGTGGAAGCAGTTGCCCATCGTCGGAAACGGCGGGGTGGTCGTGGAGCGCTGGCTAACGACGTTGTCATCATGTGGTCCTTCTCTGGAGGGATGCAGGCACGCCCGCCTGATTTACATCGATGTAAATCAGCAAGGCCGAACATAGAACACCGCCGCGGCCGGTGTCAAGGATTCCGTTCCGACACGTAAGTACAGTTGCTCCCGCATGAGCAAGCCCCGGTGAGGTACCGTCGAGGTGATATTCAGAACACAGCGCGTGGGGAATGGGGCAGCGGTGAGAGGCAACGGTTCGCCCGCGACGATGCAGGATGTCGCCCGCCTCGCCGGGGTCTCCGTCAAGACCGTCTCCAATGTGCTGTCAGGCTACGAGCACGTCAGCACCCGCATGCACGACAGGGTCATGAGCGCCGTGACCGAGCTGGACTACGAGATCAACATCTCGGCCCGCAACTTGCGGTCGGGGCGCACCAAGGTGATCGGGCTCGCCGTTCCCGAGCTCAGCCAGGCCTACTTCGCCGAACTCGCGGATGCCGTCATCCGCGCCGCCAAGGCCCACGACTACACCGTGCTCATCGAGCAGACCAGCACAGACAATGACGAGATCGCCACGGTCGCCGCAATGCGCCGCCATGCCATCGACGGCCTCATCTTCAGCCCCATCGCGCTGGGCCCCGGCGACGTCAGCGGCCTGTCCGTGGACTTCCCGGTGGTCGTCTTGGGCGACTGGGTCGAGGGCAGCCCTGCCGACCACATCACCCTCCCGAACACCGCCGCGATCCGCACCGCCACCGAGCACCTGCTCGACCTGGGGCGCCACCGCATCGCCGTCGTCGGCGCGCATCCGGAAGGGCCGGTCGGCACCAGCGCCCTCCGGTTCAAGGGTTATGCGGAGGCGCTCACTGCCCGGGGACTCGAGATCTTGCCCGAGCTGGTCGCCGATGTGCCGCTTTGGCACCGCGCCGATGGCGCTGCTGCCGTTACGCAGTTGCTGGCCGCCGGCACGGATTTCGACGGGGTCGTCTGTTTCAACGACGCGCTCGCCCTTGGCGCCATGAGCGCCTTGCAGCTTGCCGGCCTGCACGTTCCCCAGGACGTCGCCGTAGTGGGCTTCGACGACATCGAAGACGCGCGCTTTTCCAGCCCGGCACTCACCACCATCTCCCCCGGCCGCGAGGAACTGGCCCGCCTGGCCGTCGACCGGGTGCTCGCGCGCATCGAAGCCGGCGACGACGCCGCAGAATCGGTGCACGTGGAGGTCGGCTATTCGCTCGAGGTGCGCGCGTCCACGGTCCCTATCTCTGCAAAGCCAGCCCCTGCCACCATGGAGACCCTGCTCCACGACTAAGCCGGCCGATGCGCCCTTTTGCCACCGCGGTGTTGACAGCACCCAAATGATGCCGTACCTTCAAATTTACATCGATGTAAATTGCGTCGAATACCCATTTCTAGTGGCTTCCCGACAGCGTTGTGGGAAGCAGATAGCAGGTACCCAGTGAAGAAGCTGATGGCCGCCTTTGCGGCTTCCGCCGTCGTCGTTTCCGGCCTGTCCGGCTGCGCCGCCGCTACCCCCGCCGCCAGCGACGGGCCCGTCGCCCTGACCTTCTGGCACGGCTACACCGAGGCCGACGGCGACGTGCTCAACGGCATCGTGGAGGACTTCAACGCGTCGCAGGACGACGTGGTGGTCACCACCCAGACCAAGACCTGGGCGGTCATCGACGACACCCTCCTCACGGCGCTGTCGTCGGGCGAAGGCCCCCAGATCGTCGCCATGCCCGCCGAGCGCCTCCCGGTCTACGCATCCAAGAAGGCCCTGGTCAACCTCGATGACTTCTACGCGGCTGACACGAGCAACACGGCGGAGCTGAATGCCGAGGCCGTTGCGATGGAAACCGTCGACGGCTCCAAGTACGGCGTCCCGACCGGTTTCGTGCCGCTGTCGGTCTTCTACGACAAGGACAAGCTGGCCGCGGCCGGCGTCACGACGTTCCCGACCACCTGGGACGACTGGGTCGCCGCGGCGAAGGCCACCACCATCGACGCGGACGGTGACGGCACGCCCGAACAGTACGGCATGGCGCTGCCCGACCACGGCACCGTCGGCAATGGCGTCTGGGCGAGCCTCTTTGAGGGCGGCGGCGGCTCGATCACGAACGACGACGGCACCAAGGCCACCGTGGACTCGGCCGCCAACGTCGACACCCTCACCTACTGGGCCGACGCCGTGCAGCAGGATTTGATCTCCCCCACCGGTCTGGATGGCATCGACGCCGACGCCCTCTTCACCTCGGGCAAGGCTGTCATGCACATCGGCGGCCCCTGGATGACGGGTCTCGCCACCGACGCCGGCATCAACTACGGCATCGCGGCCATTCCGGCCGGCCCCGACGCTCAGGCCGCGTCGGCGATCGGTGTCTCCATGGCCGTCACCGCTCAGGCGACGGACGCCGAACAAGCCGCCGCGCAGGACTTCCTGGCTTACTTCAACAAGAAGGATGTGGCCACAGCATGGTCGCTCGGTTCCGGCTGGCCGGCGCTGCGCACCGACGTGACCGCGGAAGACGTCAGCGCGAACGCCACCGTCGCCGCCCTCACCGAAATCTCTGACACCAGCCGGGCGCTTCTGCCCGGCGTCGTGAACAGCACCGACGCGCTGACCGCCGTGGACGAGGCCACCCAGAAGGCACTTGCCGGCGGTGACCCTGCCGAGCTGCTCGCCGCCGCACAGGCATCCGTGCAGCAGGCGCTGGACAACTGAGCCGGAATCCGATGACGACTTCATCCCTCCAACGACGCCGACCGTGGCGCCCGCCCGGTCAGCTCGGCGGCAGACGACCGCTGAACGACGGCTTCCGCCGGCGGGCCGTCGTCGTCGGGTTCCTGGCCCCGGCCCTGATCCTCCTCACGGCCTTCGTGGGCTGGCCGATGTTCTCGGCCCTCCGGCTCTCCTTCACCGACGCCAGCGGATTCGGGCAGGAAACTTGGGTGGGCCTGGAGAATTATGCGCGGGTCTTCACCGATCCGAGCATCCTGCAGTCGATCGGGAACACCGCGTTGTACGCCGTGTTGTTCACGCCCGTCGCCCTGATCGTGGCGCTGGTGCTCGCCCTCGCAGTCAACAGTCCCCAGCTGCCGTTCCGCGGATTCTTCCGCACCACCCTGTTCCTTCCGTTCATCGTGTCGCTGGCCGTCGCGGCGTTCGCCTGGTCGTACCTGCTCGACCCGCAGATCGGGCTGTTGAACTATTGGTTGCAGGCCGTCGGTATTCGGATCGGTAACGTGCTGGAGGACCCGGCGCTGGCCATGCCGACCGTGGTGCTCGTGGCCGTGTGGAAGAGTTTCGGCTTCTACATGGTGATCTTCCTGGCAGGCCTGCAAGACATCCCTAAGAGCCTGTACGAGGCGGCATCGCTCGACGGCGCGAACGGGTGGCGCCGGTTCACGAACGTGACCTTCCCGATGCTCAGCAACACGATGGCGTTCGTGGTGGTGATCGCGCTGATCGCCGCGCTGCAGGCATTCGACCAGATCTATGTACTCACCGGAGGCGGCCCGTACCGGAGCACCCAGACGATCGTGATGGAGATCTACCAGTCCGGGTTCAAGGACCTCGAACTCGGCTTCGCCTCCGCGCTGTCCTACGTCCTGCTGGTGGCAACTCTGCTCCTCAGCCTCGTGCAGTTCCTATTCTTCGGTCGGCGTGGAGAGGACACCAGCTCATGACCAGCACCCTCAGCCGGGCGGCGCTCCCGACCCCGGCATCCACCCGCACCGCTCGCCGACGCCCACCACGGATCAGCCTGACCCAGGCGCTCTACTTCGTCGGTTTCCTGGTCGTGACTGCGGCGATCATGCTGCCCGTCATCATCATTGTGTTGACCGCGTTCAAGCCGGCCTCCGAAGTCAACGCCTTCCCACCCACGCTCACCCCGACCCAGTGGACGCTCGACAACTTTCGGGCGATCTTCTCCGAGCTGCCATTCGCGCGGCTGATCGGCAACAGCTTCGTCTTCGCCGGCGGGGTCACCCTGTTCGCCCTGGTGTTCGACTCGCTCGCCGCCTACGCGTTAGCCCGGCTGGATTTCCGTGGCAGCAAGGTGCTGTTGATCGTCATCATCGCCAGCCTGATGATCCCGTTTCAGGCGACGCTGATCCCGATCTACCAGCTGGTCTCCGACCTGGGCTGGGTGAACACCTTTGCTGGGCTGATCCTGCCGCGGGCGGCCGACGCGTTTGGTATCTTCTTCCTCCGGCAGTTCTTCCTGTCCCTCCCGCGGGACCTCGACAATGCCGCCCGGATCGACGGCGCCTCCGAGTTTCGGGTGTTCTGGAGCGTGGTGCTGCCCAACGCCATCCCGGCGCTGCTCACGCTGGGCATCTTCACCTTCGTCAACAACTGGAACGACCTGCTCTGGCCGTTGGTGTTCACCACAGAATCGGACCACGGCACCATCACGTCGGGCCTGACCCTGTTGACCGGGCCCGGCGGCATCATCCCCCAGGGCGTGATGATGGCCGGCGCCCTCATCGCCGTGCTGCCGCTCGCAATCCTCTTCCTGCTGGTTCAGCGGCGCTTCATTGAGAGCGTCGCGAGCAGCGGCCTGAAATAGGCCGCCGCTATCCACTGACCACCATCACCACCGAATCGAGCAACATGACCTGGTTTGACGACGGCCGACTGCACTTCGCGGTCGGCATCGAGGACACCTTCGTGCCGCAGGCCCGCCTGGGCGAGCGCGCCATTGACGAATACGAGCTCACCGAGCACTACGCGCAGTACGCCGGCGACCTGCAGTTGGCCAGCGACGTGGGCGCCGAGATGGTGCGCTGGGGGGTGCCGTGGCATCGGGTGGCCGCCGAACGAGGCCGATGGGACTGGTCGTGGGTGGACGGCGTGATGGCGCGGTATGCCGAGCTGGGGCTGCGCCCGGTGATCGATCTGCTGCACTACGGCACGCCTCTCTGGCTCGAGGGCCAGTTCTCCCACCCGGACTATCCCGACCACGTCACCGAGTATGCACAGCGGTTCGCCGAACGGTACGGCGACGTCGCCACCGATTACACGCCGGTCAACGAGCCCGTCATCCACGCCCTGTTCTCTGGCGAGTACGCGTACTGGCCGCCCTATCTCTCGGGCCCGACCGGCATGGTGAGCATCGCCACCGCCCTCGCTGAGGGGTTCGTGAAGACTCAGCACGCGATTGCGTCGGTGCTTGGTGACCGGGCCACCTTTGTGCACGTTGATGCGGGCATCCGGTACTCGGGCGCCCTGGATGCCCCCGAGCACGCGGACACCGTCACGCGGCTTCGGCACCAGGGATTCCTCGTCGAGGATCTCGTCACCGGCGCCGTCGGACCGGACCACCCGCTGCTGGGCCAGCTGGAACGGGGCGGCGCCGACGACTCTCTCCTCGACTGGTTCCGGGCGCATCCGGTTCGGCCCGATGTCATGGGCGTCAATTACTACCCGCTGCACTCCACCGAGGTGTTCGAGGCGGGCATCCATCACGGCGGCGGTTTCGCCGATCCTCGCCCCTATGAAGACACCGGCACGGAGGGCCTGAAAGACGTACTCACCACCTGGGCCGACCGGTATGGCGCACCCGTGATGCTCACGGAGACGAGCGTGACCGGCACGGTCGATGAACGGCGTCGATGGCTCGATGCCTCGGTCGGCGCGCTCCACGAGCTCAAGGCCGACGGCGTCAACGTTGTGGGGTACACCTGGTGGCCGCTGTTCGATATGTACGAATGGACCTGGCGCCACACCGAGGCACCCCGGGCAGACCACCTGCTGACGATGGGTCTGCATGACCTGGTGGAAACACCGTCGGGGAGCCTGGCCCGTCGACGCAATCCCGTGGCTGATACCTTTCAGCGGCACGCGACGCAGGCTCGGCTGGCGCCCGCTGCGATGGTTGAGGATTCGGCTGACGTCGTCGCCTGACACCGGCAACAGACACGTCACCTCGACCAGGGCCGTGGGTACCCACACTGGGGGTTAGCGGATGCGCCCCGTGCGCTCATACGCTCCAATCTGCGTCGTGTCGGCGCGCCCACGCGACGGGAATCCCTTGGACTCTGCCTTTAGCCGGTTGGTACCGAGACCCAGAAGATGGCGCGCTGCTGCGCTGGTGGACAGGCGCTGAGCGGTCAGATCAGCGGCGCACCGCCGAACCCATGCCGGTACCGCCGCCTGCCTACCACCCGGAACGTGGTGAGAGTGGCGAGACCGACGGCACAATCGACGCGTTCGCCTCTGTGGAGATGACCGTCATGAAGAGCGGCACCCTCACCATCATTAAGGCGAGCGTTGCCGACTACGAGCTGGACTCGAACGGAGACTGGATCGGCTTCTAACCCTGTAAGAGCCGGGATGCTGCGGCTTGGTCGAGCCCCCGGGCGCACGGCCCTGTTCTGAGTGAAGAGGGCGCGGAGCATCCTAGGCTCAGAGGTATGGCACCCGAGATCAGAGCCGCGTATGCCCGCCGTGCGGCGGAGTATGCGGAGCACCTGGGCTCGATCACGTCGGTGCATCCAGCGGACCTGCAGCTTGTCACCGGGTGGGCAGATCGGCTCGACGGGCCACTGATCGATGCCGGCTGCGGCCCGGGGCAGTGGACCGGGCAGCTCGCCGAGCGTGGGGTGAGGATTCGAGGTGTCGACCTGGTGCCGGGCTTCATCGACCACGCCCGACAGGCCTATCCGGAAGTGTCTTTCGCGATCGGCGACATCGGTGCGCTGCCGGAACCACCCGGCACGGTTGCGGGCGTCCTCGCCTGGTACTCCCTCATTCACCACGAGCCGAAATCACTCCGGGATGCGCTTTCCGAGTTCGCGCGTGTGCTGCGCCCGGGCGGCGAGCTTCTGCTCGGCTTCTTCGAGGGCCCGGTGGTCGAACCGTTCGAGCACGCGATCACGACGGCGTATCGATGGCCCGTAGCGGCCCTGAGCGACGAACTCCGCGCCGCTCACTACGACATCATCGAGACCCACACCCGCACCGGTCCCGGGCACCGGCCTCACGGCGCACTCCGCGCCTGCCTCTCCGCCAGAGCGGATGCCGCGAGAGCGTTGCCAGCCACCAGTCAGTTGGAGAGTAGGCGGTAGGGGCCTATGGGAGCCCCTACCGCCCAGCAGTGGTCGGTGTGCCACACCCACGGAGCCCACACCGCGGCAGATGGTTCCAAGCGGCACGGGCACTGCCTACCCCGTTCAACCGTGCTGCTTGATGCGAATGACCCCAATCTCGGGGCTCATCGCCATCTCTGCCGGCGGTGCCGTGCGGGGCCAGGTCCAGGCGGAGCGCAGGATGAAGGCCAGGATCAGCACCTCGACTCCGATGGTGAAGCCGTAGTAGAAGGCCCAGTCCCAGGACGCCCCGGCCGCGTTGAACACGCAGATGGGGATGAAAAGCACGGCAACGACGAGGTTCGTAGCACGGTTCACCCGGGCGGGCAGCGTCATGGAGAGCAGCACCATCAGGGTCGGGATCGCTATGAGCGCGAAGAAAATTGAAATCAATGTCCCGCTGATCTCGAACGCAAAGATGTCGCCTCCCCGGATTTCGTCGATTTCGCCGGGCTGGTAGAGGTGGAAGTAGTCGATGTATATGACGAGGAACATGAAGCTGGTCCAGGCTGCCGCGAGCTTGGCCTGCACTGAGATCCGCTGGTCTTCCAGCGCGGTGGTGGTGTGTTGACGTGTTTTCATCAGGTACTCCGTTGTTGTGGTGAGGATGGGTTGGTCCACGATCGCTGACGACGACCGCGGGCACTTTCTGTCCTTACGGTTGTAAGGATGAGAGCCATGCTAGCCTTACGTCCGTAAGTGCACAAGAATGGATCTATGGCATCGCGCACACCGCTCAGCAGGGATCGGATCATCAACGCCGCCGCCACCGTCGCTGATGGCGCGGGGGTCGCCGCCGTGAGTATGCGCAGTGTCGCGAAGGTTCTCGGCGTTGAGGCGATGTCGCTTTACCATCACGTGCCGAGCAAGGAGGCGCTGCTCGATGACCTGGCCGACTGGGTGTTCGCGAGGATCGAACTGCCCGAGGTCGGCGATAGCTGGCGGGAGGCGATCACCGCCCGGGCACGATCGGCACGGTCGGTGCTCACCGCTCATCCCTGGGCGCTGGGGATGATGGAATCGCGCCCCAATCCCGGCCCGGCGCTGCTGCAGCACCACGACCGGCTACTCGGCGTGCTCATGGCGGAGGGCTTCAGCGCCGCGCTCGCGACACACGCGTTCTCCGCGCTCGACGCCTACGTGTATGGGTTCGCGCTGACCGAGACGAGCCTGCCCTTCGAACCGGGGGACGGCGCCGAGGAGGCGTTCGCCGTCAAGGTCGCGGCGCCGGCGGAGCTGTATCCGCACATTGCGCGCTCGCGCGCCGAGCTGTTCGGCGGGGGCGGTTATGCGTTCGCGGACGAGTTCGACTATGGGTTGGAGCTGCTGCTGGAGGGCCTGGGGCGTCGGGTCGCCGACGCGAGCCCCGCGTTACCTGGGCGGGTAACGCATCCCTGATGGGCCTGAGTCAGCTCTACCCATAAGCGCTCGTCACAAGTCAGATTTCCAATCTCGACGCCCTGGGGTGCTACGGTATCCGAGGCCCACGCAGGGCCACGACAATCTTCGATCGAAGGCAGGTGAGCGGCCATGGCTGGTGATAGTCCGCGCTCCACTCCCTCGGCGAATGTCGTTTTCGCTCTGACCTTCTAGGCCGGGCGTCGCGCTGGGAGTGGCGCGCAACTGAACCTCCATTGCGAGGTGACCTCTGGTGCACCGTCGAATCCCGACGTCTGCCTAGTCACCTCCGGCTTGCTCACGTGCTCTCGTCGACCGAACGACGGAGTAGGACCATGGCACTCATCGACAACGGCATCTACGTGACCGGGCAGCGCACCTCCAGCCCCCACAGCCTCGACGAGACGTACCGCCAGTTGCGCGAGTGCGAGGGAATGGCGTGGATCGGCTTGTACCGGCCCGATGCAGACGAGATCCGCAGCGTCGCCGACGAGTTCTCGCTGCATCCGCTGGCCGTGGAAGACGCGCTCAAGGGCCACCAGCGGGCCAAGCTGGAGCGGTTCGGCGACACCCTCTTCGTGGTGCTGCGGCCGGCCTGGTACCTCGACGCCGAGGAGCGGGTGGAGTTCGGTGAGGTGAACGTGTTCATCGGGCCGGGCTTCGTGGTGACCGTGCGGCACGCCGAGAACCCCGACCTGGCCAACGTGCGCCGGCGGATGGAGCAGAACCCGGCCCTGCTCGCGCTCGGACCCGAAGCAGTACTGCACGCCGTGCTCGACGAGGTCGTCGACGCCTACTCCCCCGTCGTCGCCGGCCTGGAGAACGACATCGACGAAATCGAGAACCAACTCTTCGGCGGCGACCCGTCGGTGTCGCGGCGCATCTACGAACTGCTCAGCGAGGTCATCGACTTCCAGCGCGCCACCGGGCCGCTGCGCGGCATGCTCGAGGCGCTCCTTCGCGGCTCGGAGAAGTACCAGGTGGACGTGGAGCTGCAGCGCTCGTTCCGGGATGTGCTCGACCACGTGCTGCGGGTCACCGAGCACGCCGCCTCATTCCGGGCACTGTTGGAGAACGCGCTCACCGTGCACGCCACCCTGGTGACGCAGCAGCAGAACGACGAGATGCGTCGCCTCTCGGAGGCCGGGCTGGCCCAGAATGAGGAGACCCGACGGTTGTCAGAGGTGGGCCTGGCCCAGAACGAGGAAGTGAAGAAGATCTCCTCGTGGGCGGCGATCCTGTTCGCGCCGACGCTGGTAGGCACGATCTACGGGATGAACTTCGACAACATGCCGGAGCTGCACTGGCAGTTCGGGTACCCGGTGGCCGTGGCGGCGATGGGAGTGATGGGGCTGGGGCTGTGGGGGATCTTCAAGAGGCGGAAGTGGCTGTAAGGCTGGCTCCGAAACCGTGCAGGGCGCCGAAGAAGGCTTGGCTGGTTCGTCGCGCAACCTTCCGAAGCGAACTAGCGAACGGATGACCGCGCGCGGCCGGAGTACCGTTTAGTCGTGCCCCCTCGCCGCAAGTTCTCAGCCGTTTCACCCGCAGCGCGTGCGCGCTACGCGAAGCGCCGGCAACGACGGCTCGCCCGCGTCGACAACGACCTCACCGCGTCACAGTGGGCTGACCTCCTCGCCGCTTGGGGAGGGTGTGCATACTGCCAAGCAGAGAGCCCGGCCCTGCAGCGTGACTGCATCATGCCGATCTCTCGGGGCGGCCGGTACACCCTCGAGAACGTGGTTCCCGCCTGCCCGTCTTGCAACGCGAGCAAACACAACAACGAAGTCACCGGGTGGCTCCGGCGCAAGCATCTCGACGAGCGCGCGTTCCTGCTCCGTTACGCGACGATACTGCCGACGCTCCTCCCTACAGGTTAGGGCTGCCAACGCTCCTGGGCGCATGGCCCCGGGCGGGCGCTCTCTGCCATAGGTTGCCTCTTCGGGGGTTCGTGGGGCCACGATCGGCGGACGCTCTCTGCCGGCTATGGCTTGCACCTTAGACCTGCTGAATGGAGCTGGGCGGCGGCCGGCCCGCTGCGGCCGGGCAGGTACCGAAGCCGCCGTCGGGGAGCCTGGCCCGGCGACGCAAACCCGTGGCTGATACCTTTCAGCGGCACGCGGCCCAGGCTCGGCTGGTGCCCGATGCGAAGCTGTCTTCGCCGTCGATGACACTGCCGTGAATATTGGTCGGGGATTGATTTGATAAGCACCTGAACACGAGTAGCTTTGAGGAGTGGCTGAACGGTTCGGCTGCGTGCCCGGGGGAGGACGTTGCAATGGGTCCGGTCGCTGCAGACGGCGCAAAAGAGACTCTCGAAACGGTCGATGGAATTCTCCATCTGCGCTGGCAGCCCGGGGCTCACATTCAGATCGAAGATGCCCACCTCGCGATGGCGAAAGTTAACGACGCGTGCGGGAACGAACGTCGGGGCATGCTCGTCGATATGGCAGCGGTCGGGTCGGTGAGCCGAGAGGCCAGGTCCGTGTGGTCTATTCCCTGCAGCGCCTCGCGCATTGCTCTTCTGGGCAAATCACCTGTTGACCGAGTCTTGGCGAATTTCTTTCTCGGTGTGCACATTCCGCCGTGTCCGACCAAATTCTTTACCTCGCGCAGCGAAGCCATGAAATGGCTTACTGCCGGTGTCTAAGCGTGCAGAAGCGCTGCGCAGAGTGCGTCTTTGGGTGATATGAGCTCGGGAGACGACGCCGATGACCCTCGTTTGCAGCAGTTGGTGGAGGGGGTTGTCCGGTTGGCTGCCGGCGACCTGGACGCGCGGATAGAGCCGTCTGACTTGAGGGATGACATCGACGCTGTGATCACCGGCGTCAACCTCCTCGCCGAGGAACTCAGCTACATCTACTCGAATCTGGAACAGCAGGTTTCTGACCGTACCGCCATGCTGCGGCAAACTCAGGCCGAGCTGGAACAGATGGCAAAGACTGACGACTTGACGGGCCTTGCGAATAGGACCCTGCTCAACGAGCGAATCAACGAGGCAGTCCTGGCCAGCACGGACAGTGGAAAACCCCCGGCTGTGCTGGTGCTGGACGTGGATTCCTTCAAAGCCGTCAATGACGCTCTGGGCCATGGGGCCGGTGACGCAGTACTGATCGAGGTTGCCCGGCGCCTCAAGTGCGCCGTACGGGCCGTCGATACCGTGGCACGTCTGGGTGGGGATGAGTTCGCCATCCTCATCATCGAAGCGACGGAAGAGGAAGTCCTGAATATTGCGCACCGGGCGTCGGCGCAGCTTCAGGACAGCGTGCAGGTTGGAACCGAAACCGTCTGGGCGATGGCCAGCATCGGGGTGCGTATCGGCACGCCGGGCCATCCAGCTGAGTCGCTGATTCGGGATGCTGACATCGCCATGTACCAGGCGAAGGCGCATGGCCGCAACAACATCCAGCTGTTCCACCCCGACATGCTCGACTCTGTCCGTGAACGCTCACGCATCACAGCCGAGCTTCGTAACGCCGTCGCCGGCGGCGAGCTGGCGCTGCGTTACCAGCCGGTGGTTGAATTGGCCTCAGGAACAGTCATAGGTTTCGAAGCCCTCCTTCGGTGGCACCATCCGGTGCGCGGACTCATCATGCCGGATAGCTTCATTCCCATCGCGGAAGAAACCGGCTTGATCCTGGAATTAGGACGTTGGGTGCTTCACGAAGGAGTCGCCCAGTTGCGACGCTGGAGCGAAACCGAGCCTGAGCTCACAGACTTCTGCCTACACATCAATCTTTCCGCCGCCGAACTGCTGCGCGGTGACCTGCTGGAAGATGTCAGGGAGACGCTCGCTAGGAATCATGTGGCTCCGCCTCGATTGGTTCTGGAGATCACCGAGACCGTCTTGATGTCGAAGGGAACGGCGGAAGAACAGGTCTTGGGCGAGCTGCGAGATCTCGGTGTGGGGCTGCAAATTGATGACTTCGGCACCGGCTATTCGTCCATCAGCTATCTCCGAACGCTTCCAGCAGACACGGTCAAAGTCGACCGTTCCCTGATTCAGGACATGGCATCGGACCCACAGCAGCAGAAATTCGTTGCTGCCATTCTCCAACTGATTTACTCGGCGGGCCTGAAGGCGATCGTCGAAGGCATTGAGACCGCCGAACAGGCGATTCTGCTGCAGACGATGGGTTGCCTATACGGACAAGGCTATTTCTATGACCGCCCGCTACCGCCCGAGATGGTTCTGGGGAGGCTCAGGAGTCTCGCGCAGCGTCAGTAGAGTGAGATCATGTCAAAGCTTTGGGAGCAAATGCTACTTGTTCCATCGGTAGTGCGCCTCACCTCCCGGGCACCGAAGGACCCGTCAGCGGCGTGGGACGGGTACTGGCGCGGAATCCGCACCACCGGCCGTTCGGGAGACGTGCTGTGGGACTCCGGATCCCAGACCGAGCTCGAGCAGTACACCGACGCCGTCCTGGGACATTTCAATCCGGCTCTTCCCGTCATCGACATTGGATGTGGCAACGGAACCAATACCCGCTGGCTTGCTGGTCTTTTCCCGAGGGCTTTCGGCGTTGATGTATCGGTCGGAGCCATCGCGCTAGCGAGGCGGGAAGCCGCAGGCCTCCCCAACGTTGAGTTCCTGGCTATGGATGCAACGGAACCTGGTGCTGGAAAGCACCTGCTGGAGTCAGTGGGGCCTGCCAACGTTTTTGTTCGCGGAGTTTTTCATGTGCTGAAACCAGACCAGCAAGCCAACCTGGCTACCAACCTACGCACCGTTGTCGGGAACAACGGCCGGGTATTCCTAGCCGAAACCAACTTTCCCGGAAGCAGTCTCGCCTACCTGCAAGAGCTGGGCGCCACCCGGCGAAGCATGCCACGGCAGTTGCAAAGGGCATTGGAACACCTGCCCCGCCCCGGACATTTTGGCACGCAGGAACGGCACAACACCTTCCCGGACTCGGACTGGCACTTGATCGCCGACGGGCCGGCACACATCGAAGTGACTCCTATGAACGCCAACGGCCATTCGCAGCATGTTCCGGGATATTTCGCTCTATTAGCCGGCGCCTAAACACCTCGCCGTGAGCGCCTATGGCTGGTGATGGTCCCCGCTCCACTCCATCCGCGGGTGTCGTTTTCGCCCTGTGGCTCCTTCTCTGCTCAGCCCCGCTCGTGCACCGGTCTGGCACTCGCCGGGGGCTCTCCGACCTCTTGGATCGAATGGCCGCCGCAGGCCGTCTTGGTAACGCTGGCCCGTTCGATTCGAGACACGGTGAACCATCGCATTGCGTCGCGCAGTCGGCACCACCCGACCAGGTACCACTGGCCGTTCGCGCAGGCGAAGAGCACGGGTTCGACGTCGCGTGTGGTCGTGGTCCCGTCTCCCGATGTGTAACGAAGACGGAGTACTCGCTGCTCGGCCATCGCCTCCTCCAGTGCCGATCTGATTGCTCGTGAAGCGGAGGGCGGCGCGTTCACCCACACTCGGCCGGCCAGCTCGTCGGCTCGTGCTCGGGTTCGGGGATCGAGGACGTCCAGGATCTTCTTGATGCCGGCTGCGGCCAGATCGGCGTAGGGGGCATCGGACGCAGCGGACACGGCTGCCATGAGCGCCACGGCCTGCGACGGGGACAGGCTGACCGGCGGCAGGGACGCGCCTATAGCCAATCCGTAGCCGCCGCCCGGACCTGGGCGCGACCAGAGAGGCGCGCCGCTGTTCTCTAGCGCAGCGAGGTCTCTCTTGACGGTGCGCACCGACACTTCGAACTCTCTCGCCAGCCGCTCGGCGGAGCAACCCCGCGATCCGTTGCGGCGTAGCATCTCGGTCAACGCATGGAGTCGTTCTGTTCGCTTCACCGTTCGGCCCGCAGCAAATTCATGACATAAATAGTGACACACACCTGCCGGTAGTGCCAACGAGAGTAGTGACATGACAACTACATCGAGCAGTCCCACCATCATTCTCATCGCCGGTCACTGGCTCGGCGCTTGGGCGTGGGATGAAGTTCTTGAACACCTGAAGACCGACCTCTCTCGGGCAATCGCGCTGACTCTGCCCGGTCTCGACGGGGACGATCCTGAGCGTGCGGCGAAGACCCTCGACGATCAGGCCGCAGCGATCCTGGACGTCATCACTCGACTCAATGACTCTGAGCATCAGCCCGCGATCATCGTCGCTCACAGTGGCGCAAACGCCCCCGTCAGCCTCGTCCTGGACCGGCACCCCGAGCTTGTCCATCGGGTGGTGTGGGTCGATTCCGGCCCAGTGGCGACGGGAAGCGTCTACGCCCCCGACCTCCCGGAGGATATGGAGGAGCTTCCGCTGCCGCCGTTCGACGTTCTCGCCCAGCAGGCGAGCCTCGAAGGTCTCAGCGCAGAGGTCCTCGAGCGTTTTCGGGCCCGGGCGGTGCCTGAGCCCGGCCCCGTGCTTCGTCAGCCCGTCGAGCTCACGAACGACGCCCGTCGCATGGTCCCGACCACCCTGGTGTGCTGCTCGCTCCCGAGCGCGCAGGTGCTGGAGTTGGCCCGAGCAGGCCATGCCATGTTCGCCGAGGTCGCGAACCTCGCGCACCTCGATGTCGTCGACCTCCCGACCGGGCACTGGCCGATGTGGAGCCGCCCTGGCGACCTCGCCAAGGCCATTCGGTCGGCGGCATCCCGAATCGACTGAGCCCGCATGCGCGCGGCCGACCTCGCGAGTACCATTCCGGGCATCACTAATCCGTGACCGGCTCGCCAGCACTGCCAGCGCGGAGCCACCCAGAGGAACGCACCGTGCGCGCAGCCAACGAAGACAACAGCGGGACCGCGGCGGCAGGGATCGCCGCGAACACCAATCGGGCAGCGTTGCGTGCCGGTGGAATCACGGTGGTCATTGCCGGGCTCGGGGGTATCGCCTGGTTCACCCTCGAGCTGCTGCCACCGGTGCTCGGCTTCGATGACACCGACAACCCCGCGGTGAGCCTCGACTATCTGCGCCAGTATCCCCAGTTTTACCCTCTGGCCGGGGTCGCACTTGTCACCATGGCACTCGCATTCGTAGTGGCGAGTTTCGCCGTCTCGGACGCGCTCGCACCCCGCACCAGCAGCATCACGCGCCGAAGCCTGAGCGCGCTCGGAGTCCTGTCGGCGGCGTTCCTCTTCATGCACGGGGTCTTGCGCTTGTCGGTGGGGCCGTTGCTCTACATCGACGGAATGAACAGCAGCTGGGGTGAGTCCGCCTACCTCACCATTCAGACGTTGGGAATCCACGGTTTCGCCCAAGCGAGCCTCCTCTCGCTCTGTGTCTGGACCGTGGGCATCAGTGTCGCCGGGGCACGCTCCCGTGCCCTGCCGATTTGGCTGTGCGTCCTGGGAGTCGTCACCGGCCTCCGGCTCGTGGTGGTCGTCGCTGGTCCGATCCTGACGGCAGCACGTCTCGATCTGCCCGAGATTTTCTGGCTGGGCTCGATGGCACTGATTCCGCTGTCCATGCTGTGGTGGCTGGCGCTCGGGGTGGTGCTGCTGGTCACGTCTCGCCCCATCCGCAAGCGGAAACCTGTCGATTCGGTGCCGTGAGCTACGTCGAAGCGGGGGCTTGACCGCACAAAACCACGGCGCTATGTTCCGCCGTGTCGGTGTGGCACGCCTCGGAAGGAGTCCTCGGATGTCCCATGTGTTCTACGGTGTCTGGTTGGTTCGGCGGGGAGGTCTGGGTTGGGCCACGCACGAGGCGAAGTTCCCCACCCTCCCGATTTTGGCTCACATCCAGCTGAGCTCTGTTCACCTGCAGGACGGTGACAGGTTCCAAATGTTTCGACAACAGTATGCGCTGGCCTATATCGAGACGGTGAATACTCCCAGCGGAATCTGGGGGATCCCGAACCCGAACAAAGAGACGGACAACAACGTCTGGCTCACGACGGACCATCTCACATTCCAGCTGCAGGTCGACGGCGTCGTGACCGCTTCGGCGTTCGGTCTGATCCACGACCTGAGCCCGGGAGCAGGCAGCGAAGCCAAGGTGACCTACAGTCGGGATCTCGCCATCTTCGATGACGAGGGCCGGGTGCTGGGCACTCATCGAGTGGTGCAGCTGGAAGGCGGCGGGCGAATCGACCTTGACGACGTGCAAGAACGCGTGCTGGAGCGCGCCACGGCACGGTCCGATCGGCACGTCGATGTGGTTCCGGTCGACCTGGAGGGGATTCCGCCAGACGCCGAGTTCCGCATCAACCTGCGTACGCGCCGCCCGGCGCCTCCCCGCGGTTCAAGTCTGGGCTGATCGTTAGGGGTGATCTCGGGCGCTCCCCCGCTCTCGTTTACAGAAGGAGTGCGTGCAGGCGACGGACCTACTTGCCGGTTGCCGCAGCGACTTCGGGCTGGCTTGCCAGGTGCGCGGCGAGCACGTCCCGCACTGATGTCCAGGCATGGACGCCATAGCGGTCGTTGTCGACGTGGTGCAGCTGGGCCTGGCCGCTGAACATGCTCACGAAGTACTGCATGCCCTGCCAGGCGGGGAAGGTCGCATCCTCGCTCTTCGACAGGCGCCGCACACCCTTGGCCATCGCCGAGAGGGTGCCGGTGGTGCCGGCCCACTGCAGCGTGAATTTGGTGCCGGTCAGCTCCGACATCGTTTGGGCCACGCTCCGCGCGGTGACCCGGTCGCCGGCGATCTCCACGACCCGGGGCGAGTCGGGGTCGAGGGCGACGAGAGCCACGACCCGGGCGACGTCGTCTTTGGTGGTGAAGTCGAGGATCTGGTCGGCCGAGGACCAGTACATGACTTTGCGGCGACCGAACGCGATCATCGGCGCGGTGCCGGTGAGCATGTCGGCAAACGCACCATTGAGAACGGAGGTGACCTTGATCGGGGCCGCGTCGAGGTCGGCGGCGAACTCGCGGCGCAGCTCGAAGTTGCGATTGGTACCCAGCGCGATCTGGCGGTAATCCGACGAGTAGTCCGAGGGGATGAACCGGGGCACGCCGGCGGCCACGGCCGCGGCCAGCAGCGCGCGCTGCGCATCCACGATCACCGGTCGGGTTCCGCTCACGGCCGACACGACAACGTCGGAGGCGGAGACGGCTTGGGTGAGCGCCGCGTGGTCGGTGTACTCGGCCGTGACGATGTCGACGCGATCGTTGGCGGCGTAGAGGCCGGCGGCCGAGGCGCTGCCCGGTCGGGTGAGCACGCGGATGCGGGTGTCGTGGGTGAGCAGTTCGCGCACGATGCGCTGGCCGAGGTCACCGGTGGCGCCGGCGACGAGAACGGATGTGGTCATGGGCGGGTCTCGGTTTCTGTCGTGGTCTGGGGGCGGCGGCGGGATCGCTCCGGGGCCGGCACCGGAAGGTTGAGGTCGGAGTTGGTGTCGGGGAGGGAAGCCGGGGTGGCGCCGGCGCCGAGAGCGGCCTTGGCCAGCAGCTGCCGCAGTTGGTTTTGTTCGTCGGTGGACAGACCGCCCATCAGGGCGCCTTCAACCGTGCGGAGAGCCACGCGGGCCGTGCGGAGCAGCGCGTGGCCCGCCTCGGTGGGGTGCACCTGACGGACGCGCCGGTCGCGCAGACCGGGGCGCCGCTCGACGAGCGCATCCGTCTCGAGCGCATCGATGATGTAGGTCATCGCGGTCTTGTCGATGCCGAGCCGGTGCGCCAGCGCGAGCTGCGACGTGGGCTCTTCGGTCGTGACCGCCACGAGCACCTGGTAGCCGCGGGGACCGCCTGGGACATCGGCCACGGCGACGCTGCCGGCCCGGGAGTAGCCATGGAACATCAACGCGAGCGACCAGCCCAACTCGGTCTCGATGCCGTTGCTGGTCCAGTCGATCTGCGCCGCGGCATCCGTGGGCGAGGTTGGGAGTGATGCGTGCATGCAGAGATCGTATCAGTTTCAGATCATCTCAGCGCCAGAAGGTATCTGTGGAGGCACCGACCTCTAGGGTGAACAGCATGGGGCAAACATGGGGACTTCGATGGGTTGGCGTGGTTGGGCTTCCGGTCGCGTTGGTGTTGAGCGGATGCACATCGACTGCAGATGCGGTCTCGCCGCCACCGGCTACCGCCTCCGACTCTGCGACAGATTCGGCAGATGACCAGGCGTCGGATCTCAGCGCGTTCGAACAGCAGCTGCCGCTCAGCGGGAAGTTCGTCTCGCAAGCAACGGCCACTGAAGGCACCGTCGACATTGAGCGCCGTAGTGACGGGTCCGTCTGGGTCTTGCTGGACGACTTCCACACCGGAGACGCGTCAGACCTGCGTCTGTATCTGAAGGAAGACGCGCTGGTTCAGGATGCGGACGGGTACTGGGGCTCCGCCGAGGGCGGTTACGAAATTGCCGTGATCGATCCGGACGCGACGACCCAAGAGATTGAGGTTCCCGGCGCGTGGGACATGCCGGAGATCCGTTCGCTCACCGTCATGGACTACACCCCGCCCGACTTCCCCGCACTGGGTTCTGTCGCGCTCGACTGACGGCGTGAATTCAGGTTCGCGGCGGGTGGCCAGGCCCGGCCGGCGGCTGCGGATGAGCCTCGGCGCGGGTGAGCTCATCGGGGTGATCACGTTCGGATTGCTGATGGTCGGCGGCATGGTGTCGCTCTTCTACTAGCCCTGACCCGCTCCCGGGCCCGGCCGGGGCTGGGGCCCCAGAACGGCACGAGAACGGGACGGTCGGTGGCTCGACCGGAACCGGTCCGGCGGTCCTTCCCACAACTGGCCATAGCAAAGGACCATCGCTGCTGGAAGGGTTGTTTCCATCGAGCATCCGCTCGTCGCAGCCGTCGATAGTGCAGTCGCACTGCCCGAGTTCTGCGCCACCGATTGAACGGACCGCTCATCTCCTCCACCGCTTCCCACCCCGCGCCGACCGACTTCGACTTCGTCATCGGCGACTGGACCGTTCACCACGAACGCTTGGACGGGATCTTCGTCGGCGCCGACACCTGGACGGCATTCGAGGGGCTCTCCTCCACGAACAAAATCCTCGGTGGCCACGGCAACCTCGAGGACAACCTCCTTAGGCATCCGTCGGGCGACTTTCATGCGGTGGCGCTGCGCTCCTACTCCGTCGCCGATGGCGAGTGGAGCATCTGGTGGCTCGACGGACGTAACCCCACGCAACTCGATACGCCCGTGCGCGGAGCGTTCAGGGATGGTATCGGAACCTTCCTGGCGGAGGACGTGTTGGAGGGAGTGCCCATCCGCGTGCGCTTCATCTGGGATGCGACCGGGCTTCAGCCCACGTGGGAGCAGGCGTTTTCGAACGATGCGGGCCTGTCGTGGGAGACGAACTGGCGAATGACGTTTCGGCGCGCGTAGCCGTCAGGCCCGGGGCGGCCGTTGGTTGCAAACGCAGTCGGCCCGCGGGGTCTCGACAAGCTCGGCCAACGGCGAGGGGCGTGGCATCGAGATCGATTCAGCCCGCCTATTCGATCCAGCCCATCTCGTCGAGCCGGTCTAGGAAGTCGGCCGGGCCGGCGAAGACCCTCTCGGCACCGGCCTGTACGAGCAGCTCTCCGGCGATGCCGCCGGTGAGCACCCCGAACGAGCGCACACCCGCGCTGGACGCGGCCTTGATGTCCCACTCCGAGTCGCCGACGAAGACGGCCTCCTGGGCTTCGACACCGGCACGGTCGAGAGCCACTCGCACGATGTCGGGGTTGGGCTTGGCCACATCCACGTCGTCGGAGCTGGTGGTGGCATGGATGGCGTCGTCGGCGTTGATCAGATCAAGCAGGACTTCCAGCTCATCCTCGGGCGCGGAGGTGGCGAGCACCACGATGATGCCCTCGTCGTTCAGGGCTTCGAGCAGTGACCGGGCCTCCGGCAGCAGCCTGAGCCTCGGGGCGAGAGCCTTGTAGTTCTCGGCGTGCAGGTCTTTGGCGCGGGTGATCCAGGCCTCGTCCTTCTCCCCCACCAGCGAGGTCAACAGCTCACCGGCATCCTGCCCGATGGAGCGGTGGATGAGCCAGGCCTCGACGTCGACGCCGAGAGTCTGGAAGGCCTGATGCCAGGCGTCGACGTGCAGGTAGTTGGAGTCGACCAGGGTGCCGTCGATGTCGAAGAGCACGGCCTGGGGCGCATGTGTGGTCATCGGGTGCTTTCGTCGAGCAGTCGGGGGCGGAGGTCGTTTTCGAAGAAGTCGAAGAAGCCGTCTTGGTCGGGGCCGGCGTTCATGAGGGCGATGTGGTCGAAGCCGGCCTCGGTGAATTCACCGATCACCTCGAGGTGTCGCTCCACGTCGGGGCCGCAGGCGAACTGCTCGCGGATGTCGTCCTCGCGCACGGTGGCGGCCGCGGCCTCGAAGTTCACCGGGTTCGGCAGCTCGCTCATCACCTTCCAGCCGCTCAGCGCCCAGGCATTGGTACGGTGGGCGGCCGTGACGGCTTCTTGCTCGGTGCGCGCCCAGGCGAGCGGCGCCTCGGCGTAGAGCGGGCCGGTGCCGCCGGCCTCGCGGTAGCCGGTGACCAGGTCGGCCTTGGGCTCGGTGGCGAACAGGCCGTCGCCGTGCTCGGCGGCGAGCGCCACGGATTTGGGCCCGCTCACCGCGACGGCCAGGGTGGGCAGCACGTCGGGCAGGTCGTAGATGCGGGCGTCTTCGAGCTTGAGGTACTTGCCGTCGTAGTTTTGGAAGCCGCCCTTCCAGAGCAGGCGGATGATGTCCAGCGCCTCGTTGAAGGTGGCGTGCCGCTCGTGGATGCCGGGGAATCCCCGGCCCACGATGTGCTCGTTGAGGCGCTCGCCCGAGCCGACGCCGAGGGTGAAGCGACCATCGGAGAGAAGCGCCAGGGTGGCGGCGGCCTGCGCGATGATGGCCGGGTGGTACCGCACGCTCGGGCAGGTGACGCCCGTGGCGAGTTCGAGGGTGGTGGTCTTCGCGGCGATGGAGCTGAGCACATTCCAGACGAAGGGTGAATGGCCCTGGGCCTCCACCCAGGGGTGGAAGTGATCGCTCATCTCCACAAAATCGAAGCCGGCCTGTTCGGCGCGCACGGCTTGGCGAACAAGTTCCTGAGGTCCGAAGCTTTCAGCGATCAGCTTGTATCCGATTTTCATCCTTCGACGCTACGCAGACGGATGCGCCGGTGCAAGCCTTTGCGGCGGCATCGGCTCGGTCCACTCCACCCGCACGGCACGGATGGCGTCGGCGAGGGTGAGCCCGCCGAGCGCGGCGATGTACTCACGCGCGGCCGCTCGGGCCTCGGCGGGCAGGGGCGTCACATCGCGCACCCGGGTTCCCGAGCGGTTGGAGACGAGCAGGCCGTCGGATTCCAGCTCCGAGTAGGCGCGCGCCACGGTTCCGGGGGCGAGCCGCAGGTCGCCGGCCAGTTGGCGCACGGAGGCGAGCTTGTCGCCGGGCGCGAGGTTGCCGGAGAGGATCTCGTCGGCGAGCTGCTGCCTGATCTGCTCGAACGGCGGGGTGGGGCTGGCCTCGTCGATGGTGATCATGCGCGCGTGGTCGGCTCGGCGGGCTGGAGGGTGCTGGGCGCGGGGCGCACGGTGAACGGCGGCGTCACGGCATCCAATACGGCCAGCAGCAGCAGAGCCACACCGATGCCCACCACGATGAGCCCGACGCAGAAGAGGGTGAGCGCCACCGTGAACCACGGTTCGATCTCGGCGTAGCTGCCGTCGAACCACTGCCCGCTCGCCGCGCTCATAGCCCTGCCGCCCATGAACATCAGCCCGCCCAGATAAACGATGAACGTGCCGGTGGTGAGCTTCACGATCACCCGGGTGATCAGCAGTCGCATCACCTGGTCGGCCTCGCGCAGTGTCGTGTGGGTGGGGCGGGCGGATGCGGCGACCCGCGCCAGTGCCGTCGCGGCCGCGATCGCGAGGGCCACGGTGACGAGCAGCACGGGCACGCCGTAGTACCAGCCGGGGTACGGGGTCGCGGTGCTGCTATAGGCGCCGCTGTCGATGCGGATGGCGCGGAACAGGCCGTCCTCCGACGCCTCCGACGTGACTCCGAAGGCGACGATCGCGCCGAGCAACAGCACCCCGGCGGTGGCCGGCAGCACCCGCGCCCAGGCCGGTGCGAAGCTCCAGGGGTGCCGCGGCGCGAGGTCGGCACTGCGTTGACTACCGGATTCCGCCACCGGCACCCCGGGCAGGGCGGCGATGACGAGCAGGCCGGCCAGGCTCATCAGGGCGGGGACCAGGAGGAAAACCAAGTCGTAGCCGGCGGGCATCGCGTGGTCCACCGCAACGGCCAGGGCACCCACCACAACCGCCGCCGTGGTCGCGAGGGCTGCACGACGCCGGAAGGCGCGCCTCGCGGCGTGCAGGCTGGGCGCCAAACCGGCCGGCACGGTGACGCGCCGGAACGCCTCGGTGGAACGCAGCCGAGCGACCGCCAGCCAGACGAGGGCCAACGCGGCGATGATGACGACGAGCGGGATGAGACCCATGAGCGGCACCCTTCTGTACCAAGTGGTCAATACAGTATCAGGTGTGTCAGGTGATTGATACAGCGCCGTGCCGGACGAGTCGACGGACGCAGAGGCGACTTGCTTTTGCAAGCGAACGCACTGGTAAGGTTAGGCAACCCTTATGACCGCGCCGGACTGGACCTCTGCGCACGGCCGACGGGTGCGGCATCACAGCTGCCGCCGGTCCGTCCCTGACCCCTGCATCACGATCACGAGGAAAACCATGCCCCGCGCATCCACTCTCATTGCCTTCTCGGCCGCCGCCGTGCTCACCCTGGGCCTGGCCGGCTGCTCCACCTCCCCCGCCGCCGACACCGCCGAGGCCGCATCCGGCGACTTCACGCCGGTCACCATCGAGCACGCCTTCGGCGAGACCGTCATCGAGGCCAAGCCCGAGCGCGTCGCCACCGTCAACTGGGCCAACCAAGAGGTGCCGCTGGCCCTCGGCGTGGTGCCGGTGGGCATGGCCGCCGCCACCTGGGGCGACGACGACACCGACGGCATGCTGCCCTGGGTGAAGGAGAAGCTCGACGAGCTTGATGCAGAGACCCCCGTGCTGTTCGACGAAACCGACGGGATCGACTTCGAAGCCGTCGCCGACACCAAGCCCGACGTGATCCTGGCCGCGTACTCCGGCCTCACCCAGGAGGACTACGACACCCTCACCGCCATCGCACCTGTCGTGGCCTACCCGGAGACCGCCTGGGGCACCTCCTGGCGCGACATGATCTCGCAGAACGCCGCCGGCATGGGCATGGCCGCCGAGGGCGACGACCTCATCGCCGAACTCGAGACCGAGATCGCCGCCACCGCAGCGAAGTACCCGTCGCTCGAGGGCAAGACCGCGATGTTCCTCACCCACGTGGACGAGGCCGACCTCAGCGAGGTCAGCTTCTACACCACCCACGACACCCGCACGATGTTCTTCGACGACCTCGGTATGGAGAGCGCACCGAGCATCATCGAGGCCTCCGACGCCACCGACAAGTACTCCCTCACCGTGAGCGCCGAGCAGTCGGATGCGTTCAGCGACGTGGACCTCATCGTCACCTACGGCGGCGCCGACCTGGTCGCCACCCTCGAGAGTGACCCGCTGCTGTCGCAGATTCCCGCGGTGGCCAACAAGTCCATCGTGAACCTCTCCGGCGACGGCCCCATGGGCACCGCCGCGAACCCCACCCCGCTGTCGATCTCGTACATCCTCGACGACTACGCCGCCCTGCTCGCCGCGGCGGCCGACAACGCTAAGTGACCTCGACAACCACTGCTTCATCAGCCGCTTCGAGCGTCGCCACCGTGCGACGCCCGAAGCGGCTGCGGTCGTTGTGGTTGCTCGCCGCGCTCGGGGTACTCGCCCTGCTGATGCTGGCCTCGATCACCATCGGCTCCCGCGCGGTGGGCTGGGACGACATCCTCGCCGCGCTCGGCGGCGCCACCGACGGCTTCGACCGGGCCGCGGTGGCCACCCGCATCCCCCGCACCCTGCTGGCCGTGGTCGCCGGGGCCGCCCTGGGCATGTCCGGCGCGGTGATGCAGGGCGTGACCCGCAACCCGCTGGCCGACCCGGGCATCCTGGGCGTGAACGTGGGCGCGGCACTGGCCGTGGTCAGCGGCATGGCCTACTTCGGCCTCACCTCCGCCTCGTCGATGATTTGGGTCGCGATCGTCGGCGCCGGCATCACCGCCGTGTTCGTCTATACGATCGGGTCGCTCGGCCGCGGCGGCTCCACCCCGCTCAAACTGGCACTGGCGGGTGCGGCCACCTCCGCGGCGCTGGCCTCATTCGTCACCGCCGTGGTTCTGCCCCGCAACGACATCGCCGGCGGGGTGCGGTCCTGGCAGATCGGCGGCGTCGGCGGCGCCACGATGGAGAGCATCCGCCAGGTGGCACCGTTTCTCCTAGTGGGCTTCGTGCTCTGCTTCCTTTCCGCCCGGGCGCTGAACTCGCTCGCGCTCGGCGACGACCTCGCCGCGGGGCTGGGCGAACGCGTGGCCGTGGCCCGCGCCGCCGCCGCGCTTGGCGCCGTCGTGCTGTGCGGCTCGATCACGGCCGTGGCCGGGCCGATCGGTTTCGTCGGCCTCGTCGTGCCGCACGCCTGCCGGCTGCTGGTGGGCGTTGACCACCGCTGGCTGCTGCCGTTCTCCGCGGTGCTCGGCGCCGCGCTGCTCACCGGCGCCGACGTGCTCGGCCGCATCGTGGCGCGGCCCAGCGAGATCGACGTTGGCATCATCACCGCCCTGATCGGCGCCCCGTTCTTCATCTACATCGTGCGCCGACGCAAGGTGCGTGAGCTGTGAGCGCCGCCGTTGCCGTGAAGCCGCTGTCGACAGCGGATGCGGTGGCCCGCAGCCGCGCGCGCCGCGGCATCCGTCGTCGCCGGGTGATCACCGTGCTGGCGTTGGCTATCGCCGTCGGCTACCTCGTCAGCCTCATGGTCGGCCAAACCATCTACTCCCCCGCCGAGGTGCTCGCCGTGATGCTCGGTCAGGACGTGCCCGGCGCCGGTTTCACCGTGGGCCGGCTGCGGCTGCCGCGGGCGACCCTGGCCGTGCTGGCCGGGCTGTGTTTCGGGCTGGGTGGCGTGACCTTCCAGACCATGCTGCGCAACCCCCTGGCCAGCCCCGACATCATCGGTATCAGCTCGGGCGCCAGCGCCGCGGCCGCGTTCGCGATCATCGTGCTGGGGCTGGGTTCGACCGCGGTGTCGGTGGTCGCGATCGTGTGTGGGCTGGCCGTGGCGCTGGCCGTCTACGCGCTCGCGTACAAGGGCGGCGTGGCCGGCACCCGGCTGATTTTGATCGGTATCGGTGTGGCCGCGATGCTCGACAGCATGACCGCGTACGTGCTCTCCCAGGCCGCCGAGTGGGACCTGCAGGTGGCCATGCGCTGGCTCACCGGCAGCCTGAACGGCAGCACCTGGGCGCAGACCCTGCCGGTGTTGGCCGCGCTGATGGTGCTCGCGCCGGTGTTGCTCGGGCAGTCCCGCAACCTGTCGATGAGCCAGCTCGGTGACGACACCGCATCCGCTCTGGGGGTGCGGGTGGAGCGGTCTCGGGTGATTCTGATCGTCGCCGCGGTGGGACTGATCGCGTTCGCGACCGCGGCGGCCGGGCCGATCGCGTTCGTGGCGTTCCTGGCCGGGCCGATCGCGTCGCGAATCGTGGGGCCGGGCGTCTCGCTGCTCGTGCCGGCCGGGATGGTGGGCGCACTGCTCGTGCTCGTGGGCGACTTCGCCGGTCAGTACGCGTTCGGCACCCGGTTCCCGGTGGGCGTCGTCACCGGCGTGCTCGGGGCGCCGTACCTGATCTACCTCATCATCCGCACCAACCGCGCCGGAGGCTCCCTGTGACACTCATTCATACCCTCACGGTGGAGAACCTCACCCTCGGCTACGGCGACCGCACCGTGATCGACGGCCTCGACCTGGTCATGCCGACCGGCCGGATCACCGCGATCGTGGGCGCGAACGCCTGCGGCAAGTCCACCCTGCTGCGCTCGATGTCGCGGCTGCTCGTGCCGCGCGGCGGCCAGGTGCTGCTCGACGGCACCCAGGTGCACCGGATGCCCGCCAAGGAGCTGGCCCGCACGATGGGGCTGCTGCCCCAGTCGCCGATCGCGCCCGAGGGCATCACCGTGGCCGACCTGGTCGGCCGGGGCCGCAACCCCCACCAACGGATGTTCTCCCGCTGGAGCGCTCTCGATGACGAGGCCGTCGCCGCTGCGCTGGATGCCACCGACACCGCGTCGTTGGCTGACCGGTCCGTCGACGAACTCTCCGGCGGGCAACGCCAGCGGGTGTGGATCGCGATGGCGCTGGCCCAGCAGACCGACCTGCTGTTGCTCGACGAGCCGACGACGTTCCTCGACGTGAGCCACCAGGTGGAGGTGCTCGACCTGCTCACCGACCTCAACCGGGCCCGCGGCACCACCATCGTGATGGTGTTGCACGACCTCAACCTCGCCGCCCGGTACGCCGACCACCTCATCGCCCTGGCGGATGGCCGGGTGCACGCGGTGGGCGAGCCGCACGAGGTCCTCACCGAGGAGACCGTGCAGGCGGTCTTCGGGCTGTCGAGCCGGGTGCTGGTCGACCCGACGTCGGGCCGCCCGATGATGCTGCCGATCGGGCGGCACAACGTGGTGGTGCCGGTCTAGCGCTCGTCTCGGGGTCGAGCTCGTCGAGGCCACGGTCGGCCCAAGGTATGCGGGTCACGCGCCTAACGCGAATCGGGCATCCGTTGCGCCGGCCCAGCCGGCACGGATGCCCCCGCACTCACCCCGGCTGCACGTCAAAGACGCTCATCGGAGCACCGCCACCGTCGCCGGTGAACAACGACGGCCCGTGCACAACCTGCCGGGCCGTGGGCCGGATCGCGGTCAGATGGTGCCGGGCGCGGTGCTCCTCGAAGGCCAGCAGGTGCAGGTATCCGGCGGCGGCCTCGTCGACCGGGGTCGGCTCGGTGGCGGATGCAGCGGCGAACGTGACCTCGACGCGGCGCGGCAGAGTGCCGGCCACCGCGGTGACCGTGCTCCCGGTGCTCGCGTGCACGGCCTTCTCGATGCGCGCGAGGGCGGCCGAGTCGAGGCCGGCCCCGCCGGAGCGGGCCAGGAGCATCTGCCCGCTGGCGTTCCGGACTCCGGTGTCGGGCACCGCGGTCCAGCACACGGTGGCCGGCTCTGCCCCGAGGTCAGTCAATGCGTCGCGCAGGCCCCCCTCGATGGCGGGCATGTCCACGGCCAGCCCGGTGAAGGTCTCGACGCGGCCCTCGGCATCCTCGGGGAGGTCGAGATCGACGATGATGCCGACCCAGTCTTGGGCGGCGGCGGGAGTGCTGTGGGCGATGAAGTCGTCGGTGTCGAAAGTGCTGATCTTCTCGGCCACGGCGAGGGAGAAGTCCTCCAGGTGCCGCCGCAGCGCCACGGTCTGCCGCCACCGGTCGAAGGGGAAGTCCGGTGCCGAGGGCAGTTCAGCCAGCGGCACCTGGGCGCGGCGCAGGAGATCGACGGTCGCGCCGTGTTGGAGCTGCTGCCGGGCGTAGTAGCGGTACCCCGACCCGGGGTCGACCCACGCCGGCGTCACGATCCCCCGTTCGGCGTAGAGCCGGAGTGCCTTGGCGGTGAGTCCGGTCATCGCCTGGAATTCGCCGGCGGTCAGGTCATCGGTCATGGTGCTCCTGGCTCTGGGTTGATGGGTGTCTCCCCATCATGGGCGTCGCCCCTGGGGCGAGGTCAAGCCGGCGGCGGGGTCTCGACAAGCTCGACCGACGCAAGGGGGACGTTCCCGAGGTCGGGTCGCGCGGTCTCTACGAGCACGGGCGACGAGCACGGGCGACGAGTCGTTGGAGGACCCCGAAACCCGTTTCAGCCTCGGGTCCTTCCCAACCTCCCCTGCTATGGTCACTCCCTGGCCGCGCCGCCACTCGGGCGTGCGAGCCGGTCGATAAGAGCGAGGTATGGCACGTGAGAATCCCCCAGTCCCGAGGTCCGGTGAGCGCCGCCCTGCTTGAACTCCTGAAAACTTCTCCTACTGCGGCCGAGACTGACCTCGCCACAACGCTGCGCGAGCTCACCGCCGCAGCCCTGGGCGAAACCGCCGACATCCTGCAGAATGATGACCTGCAGACCGCCCTGTTCCTGGCCTACGAGCTGCGCTACAGCGGCCTGCGCGGCGTCGACGACGACTGGGAATGGCACCCCGAGGTGCTCGCGCTCTGCGCCGGCATCGAACTCGAGTTTGAGAAGGCCCTGCGCGAACGCGCCCCGATGCCCGAGCTGCCCGCACCCGGCGTGGAGAGTGTCGCCGCCGCCCTGTTCGAGCTCACCGGGTCAGACACCGGGCCGAGCGTCTCGCGGTACATGGCGAAGAAGGCCACCGACGAGCAGGCGCACGAGTTCCTCATCCTGCGCTCGATCTACCAGCTCAAGGAGGCCGACCCGCACAGCTGGGCGATCCCGCGCCTGCGCAGCCGGGCCAAGGCCGCGCTGGTCGAGATTCAGGCCGACGAGTACGGCGGCGGCCGGTTCGACCGCATGCACTCTGAGCTGTTCGCCCGCACGATGCGCGGCGTGGGCCTGGACGCCACCAACGGTCACTACGTCGACGTGGTGCCGGCGATCACGCTGGCCTCCAGCAACATGATGACGATGTTCGGCTCCCACCGCCGGCTGCGCGGCGCCATCGCCGGGCACCTCGCCGCGTTCGAGATGACCTCGTCCCAGCCCAACCGGCTCTACGGCAACGGTTTCCGTCGGCTCGGCTACGACAAGGACGTCACCTTCTACTTCGACGAGCACGTCGAAGCGGATGCTGTGCACGAGCAGATCGCGGCCCGCGACCTGGCCGGTTCCCTGGCCACCGACGAACCCGCGCTGCTCGAGGACGTGTTCTTCGGGGCGGCGTCCGGCCTCTTCGTGGACGGCCTGGCCGGCACCCAGCAGCTCGATGCCTGGACCGCCGGCACGTCGGCGCTGCGCGTCGCGGACTCCGCGAGCCTGCCGGCATGACCGAGCCCGACGAGCAGCCCGCCACTCGGTGGGACGACCAGTGGGCCGATCAGCCCGCTGCCGGTGCGGACGAGCCCGTGAGCATCACCGCGTACCCGAATGGTCCGCTGCTGGTGCGCGGCACCTTCGAGATCCTCACGCCGTCGGGCGAGGTGATCCCGCCGCGGCGCAAGACCGTGGCGCTGTGCCGCTGCGGGGTGTCGACGCTCAAGCCCTTCTGCGACGGCAGCCACAAGGCGATCGGGTTCAAGACCGAGCAGGAACCGCCGGCTCCGCAGCCGCCACTGTCCGCCTAGTCGGCTGATCGCCTGATCGCCTGCTCGTCGGTCGAGCCTGTCGAGACCTCCTGAGAGGTGCGCCAGCCGCCGCAGCCCTCGACACAACGGCATTGTTCTACTAACATTGCAAACATGTTGTTTCGTGTAGATCCGGCCTCGACGGTCTCGCTTGCCGAGCAGCTCGCCGTGCAGGTGCGAGCCGGCGTCGCCGACGGCACGCTCGCGCCGGGCACCCGGCTGCCGCCGGCCCGGGAGCTGGCCAGCGCGCTCGACATCAACATGCACACGGTGCTGCGCGCCTACGCCCAGCTGCGCGACGACGGGATCCTCGAGATGCGCCAGGGCCGTGGCGCCTCTGTGCGAGCGGATGCGGGCGCCGGCACCGTGCGCCTCGTCGAACTCGCCGACGCGTTGCTCGCCGAGGCGCGCAAAATGGGGGTCGCCCTGCCCGACGTCATCACCCTGATCCAGACGAGAGGCTGACCATGCCCACCCGAACCATCCCCGAGGCCACACCCGCGCTCACCCCGCACGCCACCGGGCGAGAACGGTTCGCCGCCGCCACGCTCTGGCTGCCGGTGGTCGCCATCTCGTTGACGGCCACGCTCTGGTACGACCGGCTGCCGGCCGTGCTGCCCAAGCAGTGGAACGGCGCGGAGATCACCTCGACCGCCGGCACCGAGGTCATGATCGGCATCACGGGCACCATCGCGCTCCTCGCCGCTCTGGCGGGGCTGGTCGCCCTTTCCGACGCCGCGGCCGACATCCGTCGTGGCCTGGTGCTCGCGGCCGGCTGCGCCGCGGGTCTGGCAGCCGGCGTCTGGTTGGTGGTCGCCGGCCTAGTCATCGCCACCGGCTCAGCCGAACCGGAGGCGGGCGCCTGGCCGCTGTTCGCGGTGCTGGCCCTCGGCTACGGGCTGATCCCCTTCGCGCTGTCACCGCGCCGCCCGCACCGCCGCGAGCTGGCGGCAACCGCCGGCCCGACTTCGGTCCCGCTGGGCGCCACCGAGTCCGGCGCCTGGTTCACCACCGTGACCGTGCCGATGTTCCTCTGGCTGGCCGGCGGGCTGGCAATCGGCGCGGTCGGACTGACAGTCTTCAGCATCCTCGAGGACGGCGCCGGCACGGGCGGGGTCCTCACGTTGCTGCTGGCGGCCGGCATCTGCCTCACCTTCGCCCGACTGCGAGTCAGCGTGGACCGTCGGGGGCTGCGAGTCGTTTCGAGCCTGTTGCGGCTGCCGATCAAGCAGATCGCGCTCGACCAGGTCGCTTCGGCGCGCGCCGAGACCATCCGTCCGCTCGAGTGGGGCGGCTGGGGTTACCGGATCCTGCCCGGCCGCTCGGCCGTGGTGCTCACGAGCGGCCCCGGCATCGTCGTCGAGCGACACAACGGCACCCTGTTCGCCGTGACCGTGCCCGACCCCGAGCTGCCGGCCGCGCTGCTGACCACCCTCGCAGCGCGCTGACCACGTCTGCATTCTCATTTGCGGACTTCCCGCCGTCGCAGCGCCCACGAAGGGGGATGTCCGCAATTGAGTGACGGCGGTGCCGCAACCCGCACGGCTCGAGCACCGTCATCCGTCAAGAGTGAGAGCGACTCACTGGTACGTTCAAGGTATGTGTCGCCGCCGCCACCAGGTGCTGCTCCGACACGATCCAAAGAAAGCAGTCAGATGGTCGCAGTCGGGGAACGATCCACGTTGAACAGAGCCGGTCACAGGATGACCACGTTCGGATCCGCGCTGCTGGACCGACCCGCTGGAGTGCTGGAGGGCACTCGGTGGCTCTTCACCTGGTTGGCGCTACTGTCGGTGGTGTTCAGCCTGCCCGGCATCATCCCCAACGTCACCGCAAGCCGGCTGGACCTGCTGCTGGCATCCGTGTCCACAGTTGCACTGATCGGCTCGTGGATATACAGCCTGATGCGGCAGCGGGTGCCGTTCGCCCTCGAGGTTCTCGATGCCCTCGCTCTCACGGCGTTCGCCCTGGCCGGGCCGGTGCCTCTGGCGGCAGCCCCGGTCTTTTTCGCCGCCGCCTGGCTGCGCACCCTCTACGGCACGTCGTGGCGGTCCGCGATTCGCGGCGCGCTCTACACGGTTGCGGTGCTCACCATCACGGTGCTCTGGCCGCTGACGCCTGGGCACCCCACCGCCCCCGACATGGCTCGCCAGGCCGCCACTATCTCCATCATGCTGCTCATCATCCTGGTAGCGGAACAGCTGCGCACCGTGCTGCAGGCCAACGACTGGGCCATCGAACGCGACAAGGCACTCACCGAGACCGGCTCCAGGCTGCTCGGCATGACCGACGCCAACGCCATCCGCCTTCTCTCCTGGACCACCGCCGGCGAGCTCGGTGCCACAACCCCCGGGTTGCGGGTGGTCAAGGTCGTGCGCCACGAGGAGCTGTTGCTGGTCGGAGCCCACACCGGCGACTTCATCGTGCCGCCGCCAACGTCATTTCCCGGCGACGTGCTGCGGACCATCGGGACCGACGGCGACGCGCAAATCATGCGTACCGGCCCGCTCGACGATGCGGCAGGCCTGCCTTTGCTCTGGGAGTGCGTGTCGCTCACCGAGCAGGAGGAGGACGCGTGGCTGCTCGTCGGGGCGCCGAAGCGGATTCCCGAGGGCACCATTCTGTCGGTGCGCAGCCTGGTGAACCAGGTGAACCTGGCACTGCGCAATAGCCGCTCGCACCATCAGCTCACCGCGCAGGCGCAGCACGACACCCTCACCGGACTCGACAACCGGCTCTCCTTCACCTCCCAGCTCGGTGCCCTCCTCGCTCGCACCGACACCACCGAGGGTCTGCACGTGTTGTTCCTCGACCTTGACGACTTCAAGGACGTCAACGACCACATGGGGCACCGTGCCGGCGACGCCGTGCTCACCGAGGTGGCCGAGCGGCTGCGGAACTGCACTCGGCCGCAGGACATCTGCTCCCGGCTGGGCGGAGACGAGTTCGCGGTGGTGCTCACCGGCACCACGATTGCCGCCGCCAAGGCGATTGCGCAACGCATGGTGGGGTCGCTGGCCGCGCCCATCATCGTGGACGGACGGCCCTGCCGGGTGGGCGCCAGCGTGGGGGTGGCCACGGCCGCTCCCGGCGCCAACCTCGATGAGCTCGTACACCAGGCCGACGTGGCCATGTACGCCGCCAAGGCCCACGGCAAGGGCCAGGTACAGCTGTTCCAGCCGGGCCTTCTGCAGAATGAGTCCGCGTTGGTGTCGTTCGAGCGGCAGCTGGGCCGGGCCGCCGGTGGCGGCCAGCTCGAGGTGCACTACCAGCCGATCGTGTCCCTGCCCGAGTTGCACTGCACCGGAGCCGAGGCACTCGTGCGGTGGCGGCATCCGGAGCGGGGCATGCTGATGCCGTGCGACTTCATCCCGCTGGCCGAAACTTCCGGTGCCATCCTGGGCATCGGCGCGTTTGTGTTGCGGCGCTCCTGCACGGATGCCGTGACCTGGCCGGAGGTCCGGCCGGGCGTGCCGATGACGGTGAACGTGAACATCTCCGCGCGGGAGCTCGAGAGCGATCACTTCGTGGACTCAGTGCTCTGGTGCCTGGCCGACAGCGGGCTGCCCGCCCAACGTCTGGTGCTCGAACTCACCGAGACTGTGGTGCTGGAGTCGATCGCGGCGGTGGACCGGCTGAAGGCCCTCGCCGCCCACGGCATCCGCGTGGCGATCGACGACTTCGGTACCGGGTACTCGTCCCTGGCGACGCTGCGGTCGCTGCCGATCTCGGTGGTCAAGCTCGACGCGAGTTTTGTGTCCGGTGCGCTGAGCAACTCGGTGGACCGCACGGTGGTGGAGGCCATCGTGCAGATGAGCGCGAAGCTGGGCATCGACACCATCGCCGAGGGTGTGGAGCGGTTGGACCAGCAGGAGCTGCTGGCGCAGATCGGCACCGACGCGGTGCAGGGGCACCTGTATTGCTCGGCTGTGCCGCTGGCGGAGCTGCGTGAGTGGCTGGCCCGCACCGGCACTCCCCCGCTGGTGGAGCCCGTCGCGCCCGTCGAGACCCCGTAAGCCAACCTCAAGGCGCCCACCCGTTGGTCGAGCTTGTCGAGACCCCACAAGCCGACAGCCCCACGCGAGGCTGTGGCCCGCAGATCCGGTCACCAGGTCTCGACACGCTCGACCGACGAGACATCCGCTAGCTGCTGGACAGCACCTCGTAGCTGGACTGGGTGAAGCCCGCGCCGAGCTCGCGGGAGCCCACGTGCCGCAGGTGCACGTCGCCGTCGAGCGGGCCGAACAGCGGGATGCCCGTGCCGAGCAGCACCGGGGCGCGCGTGATGGTGATTTCGCGGATCAGCCCGGCCCGCAGAAAGCTCTGGATGGTGCGGCCACCGTCGACGTATACCCGGCGGCGGCCCTCTGCGACGAGGGTGGCGATCACGTCGTCGAGCGTGGCGTGTGCGGTGGTGTCCGGCTCGTCCTCGGCGTCGAAGCTGCGCAGCAGGGTGCGGCTGAGCACGAGCACCCGCTTGCCGGTATAGGGCCAGTCGACGAAGCCGCGCACGGTGTCGAAGGTGGCACGGCCTACGACGAGGGCGTCGACGCTGGCGAAGAACTCGTCGTAGCCGGTCTCGCCCAGGGCGTCCCCGGCGGCGACGAGCCAGTCGAAGTCGCCGTTCTCGCGGGCGATGAAGCCGTCGAGGCTGGTGCCCACGAACACGCAGCCGATCAGGGGCGGGACGGCGCCGCCCGACTCAGAGGTGGGGGTCATGCCAGCACGGTAGCAGTGGCCGCCGACACAGGCGAGGGGTGCGGCTGCTGCCGGTCCACCCGCAAACCATTCGAACGCATCCTGCTTTCGTCGACGCTTCGGCACACGGTACGGTCAGCATATGGATCGGACGCACCACATGTCGCACGGGGGTGACCTGCAGCCGGAATTCCTGGACGACGAGCACCCGCAGGCGATGGGCGACTCCGAGGCCGCCCAGGGTGCCCGGAACCTGGGCTTCCGCAACCGCCGGCTGAAGCTGGCCGCGATCGGCGTGCTGATAGTGCCCACCGGTTTGGTCGTGCACTTCTTGACCGAGGGCATCGTCGGCGATTTCGTCGGCGACGCGCTCTATGCGGTCCTGGTGTACCTGATCGTGTCGATTATCGCGGTCCGTACGCCCAGCCGGCAGGTGGCGGCCGTCGCGATCCTGATCTGCGTGGCCGTGGAGCTCTTACAGCTCACCGGCGTGCCCAGCAGCCTCGCCGAGCTCTTCGCGCCGGTGCGGTACCTGCTCGGCACCACGTTCAACGCCCTCGACCTGGTCGCCTACGTCGTCGGTGTGCTCGCGGCCACGGCCGTGAGCACCTGGCGGAAGCCGGACTGACGCCGGCCGAGTATCCGTTAGCGGCCGGGCTCACGCCGACCTGACCATCCGATATCGGCCGGACTGACGCCGCATTCGCGGTTTCGCGCCGCCTCAGCCGGCCAGCAGGGCCTGCGCCGCGAGCAGCACTCCGCCCACCGAGCCCGCGCACAGCGCCGTCGTTCCGGTGGCGGCCCAGAACACCCGGCGCACCCGGGCCCGACGCACCTGCCCGTCGAGCGCCGCGAATCGGGTCATCACATCCGCCGGGGCCGGGGTCGGATGCTGGCGCCAAGTGGCCGGGCTGTCCAGGATCACCACGGCCTCGGCGATCTCGTCCTCGCTGAGCACCGGCTGCAGCTTGAGCAGCCACCGGCGCAGGGAGCGGGCATCGAGCACTTTCACCTGCACGGGTTTGTCGCGGAAGGTGATCTGCTTGGGGTCGACGAGAGCGATCACCGGTTGCACCGGCGCGACCAGCGGCATCCGCTCACGCAGCACCGTGGTGACCCGTTCGGCCTCGTGCTCGGCGGCGGGCAGGTAGGCCTTCTTGTGGCCGGAGACGGTGACGGTGCGGGTGCCCACCCAGATGTGTTTGCCGCAGTGGTGCTTGGTGTTGATGGTGAAGATGCCGCCGGGGCCCACCAGGATGTGGTCGATGTCGGTGTCGTTCTTGCCGATCGGCACGGCGTGGAAAGCAGTCCAGTCGGGGGGCAGGGTGGCGAGCATCTTGCCGACCGTGATCTCGCCCTGCGCGCCGAGGTACCAGCTCACGCTCTCGGGGCAGAGCGGCGACTGGCCGAACAGTCGGGCCACCCTGGTGCGCGGCGGCACCGCGGATTGGCGGGACAGGAGGTGTTCGATGACCAGCTGAGCAGCGATGCGGTTGCGCATCGCGGGTGGGTGCAGGGTCACGTTGCTCCTTCGGACGCGCCCGGACGCGGCTGCGCCAGGGAGACCGCGTGGGCGGGGCGGTCGCGCCGGGACCACCACACGGATGTGCGCCGCTTCGGGGCGTGCAGACCATCCAGGGAGCGGTGCGGGCGGGGCACCCACCACGTTCGGTGGTTCGAGGTTAGCGACCGGACAGGCCCCGGCGGCACCCCCATTGTGGGTGGCGGCGCACAGCGGATGAGCGTGCGCCCGGCCCGCCGCGCGGCAAACCCGCGCCGGCGCGCACAACTGTTGCCCGTGCGGACATCTGCGTCCGGCGCACCGGGTGCAGAAGTCCGTTTCGGCAACAGTTGGCCCGGTGCAGCGGCGAGCGCCGGCGAGCGGCGAGCGCGGCATCCGGCACAATGGCAGGAACACCGAGGAGACCCCATGGCCACCGCCACCGCCGCGACACCGACCATCAGCGCCCGCGCCTGGGTCGTGCTCGCCCTCGGCGTTGCCGCACAGACGGCGGGCACCGTCTTCGTCAGCGCCCCCGCCTTCCTCATCCCCCTGCTGCACACCGAGCGGGGCCTCTCCCTGGCCCAGGCCGGGCTGCTCGCCGCGATCCCCACCTTCGGCATGGTGCTCACCCTCATCCTCTGGGGCGCCCTAGCCGACCGCATCGGCGAGAAACGGGTCATCACCGGCGGCCTGATCCTCACCGCCCTCGCGGCCGGCGGCGCGATCCTCGCCGACGGATACCTCGCGCTGGGCGTGTTCCTGCTGCTGGGCGGCATGGCGTCGGCGAGCACCAACTCCGCCAGCGGACGCATCGTGGTGGGCTGGTTCCCCAAGCACAAGCGCGGCCTGGCCATGGGCATCCGGCAGATGTCGCAGCCGCTGGGCGTGACGGTCGCGGCCGTGACCATCCCGGTGATCGCTGCGGATGCCGGGGTGGGCGCGGCCCTGTTCGTGCCGTTCGCGCTCACCGCGGTGCTGGCCGTGGCGTGCGCGATCGGCCTGGCCAACCCGCCCCGGCCGGCCCCGCGCGCCGGCACCCCGTCCGTGCGAGCCGGCAACCCGTACCGGTCCAGCGGGTTCCTCTGGCGGATCCACGCGGCATCCGTTCTGCTGGTGGTGCCGCAGTTCACCATCTCGACATTCGGGTTGGTCTGGCTGGTCAGCGACCAGGGTTGGGATGCCCTCGCCGCGGGCGTGCTGGTGGGCGCCGCGCAGTTCGTGGGCGCGATCGGGCGCATCGTGATCGGCGTGGTCAGCGACAGGGTCGGCAGCCGGGTGCGACCGCTGCGCTGGGTGGCGGTGAGTGTGGCGAGCGTGCTGCTGGTGCTGGCCGCGGTGGATGCCGCGCACTGGGGCGCCGCCGCCGTGGTGTTCGTGCTCGCGACCACCTGCACCGTGGCGCCGAACGGGCTGGCGTTCACATCGGTGGCGGAGATGGCCGGGCCGGGCTGGTCGGGCAAGGCCCTCGGGGTGCAGAACACCGGCCAGTTCGTCGCCGCGTCCCTGGTCGGACCGCTGATGGGCGCCCTGATCGGGGTGGTCGGCTATCCGCTGACGTTCGCGGTGGCGGCGGTCTTCCCGGCACTGGCGGTGCCCGTCGTGCCCCGCGCGCACGCCGAGCACGACCACCTGTAGCGCCCGCCTCGCACCGGCACCCGCGACGTGCCGGAAGGTGCCCATTCAGCGGGCCGGAAGGGGCAGTATGCGGCAACTCGGCCGGCAACCGACGACGGGGATACTTCGCCCTGTGTGGCAGTGAGTTCCGGGCGGGCCACGAAGCCGGGGGCTTGAACCGGCCGACGAGGTCTGCTTGCATGGTGCAACCAGTCCCGAGCCGTCGGCGCCGCGGGCAGTTCCCCAGAGAAGGGCACGGCCGTGATCGGATTTCACGCATCCCACGAGCAAATCGACCCGCGCGCACTGCTGGCCGCGGTGAAACATGCCGAGGAGGTGGGCTTCACCGCGGCGATGTGCTCGGATCACATCGCGCCGTGGAGCGTGCGGCAGGGCCAGTCCGGTTTCGCCTGGTCGTGGTTGGGCGCAGCCCTGGAAGCGACCGACCTGCCGTTCGGAGTGGTGAACGCCCCCGGGCAGCGGTATCACCCGGCCGTGATCGCGCAGGCGATCGGCACGCTCGGCCAGATGTACCCCGGCCGGTTCTGGGCAGCGCTGGGCTCGGGCGAGAACGTGAACGAGCACATCACCGGCGAACACTGGCCGCGTAAGGACCTGCGCAATGCCCGCCTGGAGGAGTGCGTAAAGGTTATGCGGGCTCTGCTGAACGGCGAGGAGGTCAGCCTGGATCACCACGTCAGCGTCGACAGGGCCCGGGTGTGGAGCCGGCCGGACACCCCGCCGCCGCTGGTGGCCGCGGCCGTGTCGGCGGAGACCGCCGGCTGGGCGGCCTCCTGGGCCGACGGCTTGGTCACCGTGGCCCAGCCGCCCGAGAAACTCCGGCGGGTGCTGGATGCGTACGAGCAGGCCGGCGGCACCGGCCGACGGGCCCTGCAAATTCACCTGAGCTGGGCGAGCACTGACGAAGAAGCCCTCGCCATCGCGCACGACCAATGGCGCACCAACGCCTTCGACCCACCCGTGCCGTGGGACATCGACACCCCGGAGAACTTCGACGAGATCTCCAAGCACGTCGCCGCGGAGGATCTGCGGGCATCCGTACTGATTAACAGCGACCTGGGTTGGCACGCCGACAAGCTGGCCGAGCTGGCCGGCCTGGGTTTCGATGACATCTACCTGCACCACGTGGGCCGGAAGCAACAGAGATTCCTGGATGCGTTCGGCGAACGGGTGCTGCCCCAACTCACCAGTGCGCTCACGGCGAAGGCGGTCGGGGCATGAGGATCTCGGACACCAGTGACCGCTGGTGGAAGAACGCGGTGATCTACTGCCTCGACGTCGAACGCTACCTCGACAGCAACGACGACGGCTGCGGCGATATGCGCGGCCTGGCCCAGCGCATCGACTATCTCGCCGAGCTCGGCATCACCTGCCTGTGGCTGATGCCGCTCAACTCCAGCCCGGGCCGGGACGACGGCTACGACATCACCGATTTCTACGCGATCGATTCGCGGCTGGGCAACTTCGGCGAATTCGTCGAGGTCATCCGCACCGCCCGCGACCGCGGCATCCGGGTGGTGATGGACCTGGTGATCAACCACACGTCCGACCAGCATCCGTGGTTCCTCGCGTCCCGCTCGAGCACGGAGTCGCCGTACCGGGATTACTACGTGTGGCGCGACGACCCGCCTACCAAGGACCAGCCCTCCGCGTTCCCGAATGATGCGAAGAGCATCTGGGAGTTCGACAAGAAGACCAAGCAGTATTACCTGCACAACTTCTATAAGCACCAGCCCGACCTCAACATCGCGCACCCTCCGGTGCGCGACGAGATCGCCCGCATCGTGGGTTTTTGGACCGAGCTGGGCGTGTCCGGCTTCCGGGTGGATGCGGTGCCGTTCCTTATCGAGGCCAAGTCCGAGGCCGGCGGCGAGGACTCCGACGCGGACGCCTCGGACGAACCGCTGCCCGACCCGCACGACTACCTCGCCGATATCTCCGGGTTCCTCGCCCGGCGAAACAGCGAGGCCATGTTGCTCGGCGAGGTGAATCTCAGCCACAAGGAGCAGCTCGCCTACTTCGGTGCGGGCGAGCGGCGGGAACTGCAGATGCAGTTCGACTTCGTCGTGATGCAGAGCATTTACCTGTCGATGGTGCGGGAGGACTCCCGGCCGCTGGCCACAGCGCTGGCCGACCGGCCGGAGCTACCCGCCGACTGCCAGTGGGGCAATTTCGTGCGCAATCACGACGAGCTCACCCTCGACAAGCTCGGCGACGCCGAGCGGCAGGAGGTGTTCGACGCGTTCGCACCCGACCCCGACATGCGGCTGTACGACCGGGGAATCCGGCGCCGGCTGCCGACGATGCTGGGCGGCGATGCGCGGCGCATCCGTATGGCGTACAGCCTGATGTTCTCGCTGCCGGGCGCGCCGGTGCTGTTCTACGGTGAGGAGATCGGCATGGGCGAGAACCTGGCGGTGAAAGACCGGTACGCGGTGCGCACACCGATGCAATGGACCGACGGGCCCAACGCCGGGTTCTCGCGAGCGCCCGCCGATCAGCTCGTGACGCCGGTTGTCACCGGAGCGTTCGGCCCGGAGTGGGTGAACGCCGCCGCTCAACGCCGCGACCCGGACTCGCTCGCGCACTTCATGCGCACCCTGATTCAGGCTTACCGCAACTCCCCCGAGATCGGCTGGGGCGACCTGACCATCCTCAAGCACGGCGACGACCGGGTGTTCGCCCACCTTGTGCGGGCGGACATCGGCTCGATGCTGGCGGTGCACAACTTCGCGAACGCACCTGTGGAGCTCGCCCTCACGCTGCCCGACGTCGCTCCGGGTTCCCGGCTGGTGGACATGCTGCACAACGGCGTCACTGCAATCGACGACGGCGAGGTAACGCTGCGACTCGACCCGTACGGGTACCGGTGGCTGCGCATCACCAGTGACGCCGACACCCGACTCGGCTGACCCGGGCCCGGCCATGTGGTCGAATAGAACCGATGCATACTCCCCCAGCCCCGCCCGCCCGCACCGTCATCGCCCCCGACAACGTGCAGATCGCCACCTACGAGTTCGGCGACCCCGACGCTCCCACCGTGCTCGCGGTGCACGGCTTCGCGTCCAGCGCGCTGGCGAACTTCCACGCGACCGGCTGGATCCGCGACCTGGTGCGCGAGGGCTACCACGTGATCGCGATCGACCAGCGCGGCCACGGCCAGAGCGACAAGCCGCACTCCGCCGACGCGTACTCGATGGACCTGCTCGTCACCGACGTGCTCACCGTGCTCGACACCTTCATGCTCGACGAGGTCGACTACGTCGGCTACTCGCTCGGCGCCCGGGTCGGCTGGCACGCCGCCCGCTTCATGCCCACCCGCATCGACCGCGCCGTGTTCGGCGGCATCCCCGACGGCGACCCGCTCACCCGGTTCCGGGTCGACCAGGCGCGGGCTCTGGTGCGCGACGGCGTGCCGGTGACGGATGAACTCACCGCCGCCTACCTGAAGATGGCCGGCGCCATCCGCGACAACGACCTCGAAGCGCTCATCGCGCTGGTCGAGGGGATGCGCGACGGCCCCCAGCCGCACGCGGCTAATGCGCCCGAGCAGCGGGTGCTCTTCGCCACCGGCAGTGAGGACCGCATCCTGGAGGCGTCCCGCGCCCTGGCCGAGGCGACCCCGCGGGCCGCGTTCTTCGAGATCCCCGGCCGCAACCACTTCAATGCGCCGACCTCCCGGGCGTTCCGGGATGCCGCGATCGAGTTCCTGGGGCTGCCCGGCTCCGACTGAGCGCGCCTACACACGGGCGCAACCATCCCGCCGGTCGAGCCTGTCGAGACCCCGCGAGCCAACCCTGTCGACGCAACCACGACACACACGCCCCTCACCAGGTCTCGATAAGCTCGACCAACGACCGGGCGCGACGGCAGCCGGCTAGCTCGGCTTGGTGGCCTTGATGATGGCACCGTGCATCTGCGGGGCCACCTCGTGGGTGAAGTCCACGCTGATGTCGGTGAAGCCCGCCGCCGCCAGCGCCACACGGTACTCCGCGTCGGACAGCGCCCCGGCGATGCACCCCGCGTAGGAGCCGCGCTCGATGCGTTCGCTCTCGCTGAGCTGGTTCTCGGCGACCACATCGGAGAGCCCGAGCCGGCCGCCGGGACTGAGCACGCGGAACATCTCGCGCACGACGGCATTCTTGTCGGCCGAGAGGTTGATCACACAATTGGAGATGATCACGTTGACCGCCGCATCCGCCAGCGGGATCTCTTCGATGAAACCCTTGAGGAACTCGACGTTCGTGGCGCCGGCCTTGGCGGCGTTCGCGCGGGCCAGGGCCAGCATCTCGTCGGTCATGTCGAGGCCGTAGGCGAACCCCGTAGGGCCCACCCGGCGGGCGGAGAGCAGCACGTCGATGCCACCGCCGGAGCCGAGGTCGAGCACCGTCTCGCCTTCGCGCAGGTCGGCCACCGCGGTCGGGTTGCCACAGCCGATGCTGGCCAGCATCGCCTCGTCGGGCACCTCGGTGGACTCCGCGCCGGTGTACAGCACCGAGCCGAAAACGGCGCTGGTCTCCAGCGGCGTGCCGCAGCAGGAGCCGCTGCTGCTCACATCGGTGACCTGCAGGGCCTGCGCGGCGTAGCGCTCTCTTACCTGCTCGGTGATGGCGGACTTCTCGGTCGCTGTCTTCTCGGTCATACGTGGTCCCATCCCTGGTCGATATAGACGGATGTCGATATAGTCAGTATGGAGGGAGGATCGACGTGCGTCAATCCGACCGCGCCGCAGCGTGCCGGGCGCGGGCGCCAGCTGACACCGCCGCGCAACTGTTGCCGGTGCGGACAATTGCACCCGGTGCGCCGGTAACACTTGTCCGCACGGGGCACAGTTGAGCCGGATGCGCGCCGCCGGCGCCGCTCACCGGCTATGGCATCCGAGCAGCCATGGCCGGCTCCGCTTGGGCGGCAGCGGCATGGGCCGCGCCAGCAATGCGGGCGGCGTACGCGGTCGCCGCGGCCGAGACCGGCGTGCCCGGTGCGGTGAGCGGCGAGGTCTCCGGCGCCAGGGCGGTCGGCCGCAGCGGCAGCACTCCGGCCCAGACGGAGCGGTCCTCGCCGTCGTCGGGCTCCTCGGAGGCGCCGTGCGCGCGCACCTTCACGCTGACCTCGTCCAGCGGCAGGCGCAGCACGAGCGTGGCGGCCAGTTCGCGTTTTGTCATCGGGCGCACCTCGGCCGTGCGGCCGGGCATCAGGTGTTCGGAGACGATGCGCATCGCCTCGGTCTTCTCGGCCGGGTCGGCGACGATCGTGGCCGTGCCGAACACCACGGCACTGCGGTAGTTCATCGAGCTGTCGAACAGGGACCGGGCGTACACGAGGCCGTCGAGGTGGGTCACCGTGACCGAGATCGGGCTGCCGGATGCCATCATTCGGAAGATTCCGCTGCCGGTGGAGCCGTGCAGATAGATGGCATCGCCGCCGCGGCCGAAACCCATCGGCAGCACCAGCGGCAGGCCGTCGCGCACGATCGCCACGTGGGCGACCAGGGCGTCGTCCAGGATGCGGTACAGCTCGGCGCGGTCGGTGCGCTGGCGCTCGGGGGAACGGGTGACGCGGGTGCGGTCGGTGATAGGCAGGTCCGCCGAAGGCACGTCTGGCGCCGGCAACGTGGCGTCGGGCCGGGCTCCCGGCAGCGCGACGGCGGCGAGGCCCGCAGGTGACGATTCGGTTTTCGAGTCTTCGTGGGGCTGGCTGGTGTGGGGCATGCTACTAGGATCGGGGACACAGTGGATCAACGACAGAGCCACCTATCGCGCCGATGAGTAGACCAGTTGGCGCCGCGGCGCCCCGGAGCACCACAAGAACAAGGACCGATCATGAACGCACACGAGCTGCCGATCCTGCTCGACCGCGGGGCCACGCTCCCCCTCGCGGCGCAGCTGGCCACGGCCCTCCGGCGGGCCATCCTCGACGGAACGCTGCGCCACGATGAGGCCCTACCCTCGACGCGCGCCCTCGCCGCCTCGGTGCGGGTGTCGCGCGGCACCGTCGTCGCCGCGTACGACCAGCTCGCCGGCGAGGGCTACCTGTTGGCCCGACCCGGCTCGGCGACCCGGGTGATGGTGGAGCGACCCCCAACCGGGACCCCATCGCCAAAACCTCCGGCGACCCCACCGGCCGGCCTACCCAGCGCGCGGCCGCTCCTCGACCTGACCCCCGGGCATCCGTCGACCCGCACCCTCGTCGACCCGGCCTGGACCGCCGCCTGGCGCGCCGCCGTGTCGGCGTCCGGTCGCAGTGACTCACCGCCCGCGAACGGCACCCTCGAGCTGCGCACCGCGATCGCCGAGCACGTGCGGCGAACCCGCGGCCTGGCCTGCCAGCCGGCTGACGTGATCGTCACGGCCGGCACCAGCGACGCCCTCGCCGGCATCGGACTCGCTCTCGCGACCCCCGCGGATGCCGCTCCGGCCGACCCACCCAGGTTCACCCCACACATCGCCGTCGAGGACCCGGGCTACCCCACCGCCCGGCGGGTGCTGCGCCGGGTGGGCGCCCTCATCCGGCCGGTGCACACCGACGAGAACGGCATCAACCTGGCCGAGCTCGCCGCCCTCGCGCCGAGGCCGCACGCGGTGCTGGTGACCCCGAGCCACCAGTACCCCCTGGGCAGCAGCCTCTCGGTGCAGGGTCGCCTCGATCTGCTCGACTGGGCGCGGGCCACGGATGCCGTGATCATCGAGGACGACTACGACAGCGAGTTCCGTTTCGACGCGATGCCGCTGCCCGCCCTCGCCACCCTCGACGGGTCGGGCCGAGTCGCGCTGGTCGGCAGCTTCTCCAAGACCGTCACCCCGTGGATCCGCTGCGGCTACATCGTGGCCACCGGGCCCCTCGGTGCGGCGCTGCGCCAGGTGCGGGACGACCTCGGCCCGTCGGTCTCCGGGGTGCAGCAGGCGGCCCTCGCCCGGTACCTCGACAGCGGCGGCCTGGCCCGCAATGTCACCCGGGTGCGCCGCGAGTACGCCCACCGCCGCGCCCTGGTGATCGGCAGGCTCGGCGCGCTGCCCGGCGTGCGGCTGACCGGCCTCGACGGCGGGCTGCATGTGGTGGTGCACACCGGGGCGGATGCCTCCGCTCTCGTCACGCAGGCCGCCGCGCGCGGGGTGCGGGTCGCGTCGCTGGCCGACTACGCGGTTCTAGCCCGAGGGCAGCACGGCCTGGTGCTCGGCTACGGCACCCCGACGGATCTCGAGCTGGGGAGGGCGCTCGACGTGCTCGTGGGGCTCCTCACCGCGCCGACCGCGAGTTGATGTGCGGACTTCCCGCCTTCGTCAGCGCAACGAAGGGGGAAGTCCGCAACTGAGTGGTGCGGCCACGAGTAACTCAGCCCCGAGCGAGGCTCCTGGCCGTGCGCCCGGCGAACACGGTCTTGAACGACACCCTGTTCGTGTACTCGATGGACCCGTACCGAAACAGCCGCACCGCGAGCTGCAGCACGACAGCGCTGAGGAGGAACAGCTCCGTGATGACGATGGCCGCTTCCCAGCCCGCGAGGGAGCCGAACGCGTTGCGGAGCATTGCGGTGATCGGCGCCGAATAGGGGAAGTAGGTGAACACCTGCACGACGGCGCTGTGCGGATCCGACAGCACCAGCGATACCGAGTAGAGCGGCACGATCATCAGGATGATCAGCGCGGTGAACCAGCCGCCGGCATCCTTCGCGTTGGGCATCACCGCCCCGATCGCGACCGCGGTGCCCGTGAACAGGGCGAACCCGCCCAGGGCCAGCAGCGCGCCGACGATCATCTGGCCGGGATCAAAGGTGAAACTGGCGAGATCCACCTCCGGCAGGTTCAACGACGTGCGGAAGAACAGGTAACCGACCGCCACCGGCACGAGGAATACCAGCACTTGCACGAAGCCGACGATGAAGACCGAGATGATCTTCCCGCTGATCAGGGCGGTGGGGTTCAGGGTGGTGAGGATCATCTCCGTGACCCGGTTCTCCTTCTCTTCCAGGGTGCTGGTGAGCATCTGGTTGGAGAGCAGGGTGAAGGTCAGGAAGAACATCGCCAGGAAGATCAGCGGCGGGATCACGCCCATGAACCCGGCCGCTTCCTGCCCGTCTGTGTAGGTGGTGGAGGTCACCGACACGTCGCCCTGCGCCATCGTTGTCAGCGCCGGATCCCCGATCTGGTCCTGGGCGCTGGTGATCAGCACCTGGGTCGCGACACCCTCATACTCGCCGTTGCCGAACAGGCCCTTGTCGATCCCATACACCTGGGTCGGGGTTGTGGCCGGGTCCGCCGGGTACACAAAATGGGCGTCCTCCTCGCCCGCCTTCACGTCGGCGATCGCGGATGCGTCATCCGTGACCGGCGTACCGCCCAAGGCTGCCGCCACGGCCGGGTCGACATAACCGGATTCGTCGCTGTAGGTGAAGGTGAGCTTCGCGTCTGACTGGGCATCGATGTTACTCATCGACGACGTGTTGCCCAGGGTCACCAGGCCCACCACGATGCCGATCGCAATCGGCACCAGCAGGGTGATGACCCAGAACTTCTTTTTGCCCAGGGTACGGCCCACTTCGAACCCGATGACCGTACGGAGATTGTGCTGACCCATCTCAGGCACCTGCCATTTCGTTCTGGTCGCCATAGACGCTGACGAAGATCTCCTCGAGCGAGAGCTTGCTCGTGGTGAAACTCCGGATCAGAACGCCGGCATCGACCAGGTCGCGCAAGATCAAGGCCTCATCGACGGTGCCGATGAGGGTGAGTTCGGCGTAGTTGCGGTCGCGGAGGCTGATCTCGTAGTGCCCAGATGCGGGTATCTCGCCGGAGTAGCCGACCCGGATCATCGTGCCGCCGTACTGGTTCTGCACCTCAGGGATTGTGCCGTAGGCCTCCGCCCGGCCGCCCTTCAACAGGATCACCCGGTCGCACAGCCGCTCGACTTCCTCCATCTGGTGAGTGACCATCAGCACCGTGGCACCGGCCTTCTTCTGGTCCTCGATGATGTCCATCAGCAGTCGCCGGTTCACCGGGTCGAACCCCTTCGTGGGCTCGTCCAGGATCAGCAGCTCCGGGTCGTTCATGATCGTGACACCGAGCTGAACCTTCTGCTGCTGACCGCCGGAGAGCTTGTCCACCCGGACCTTCGCCTTATCCCCCAGCCCCACCCTCTCGAGATAGTTCGTCGACCAGGCCACCGCGGCTTTTTTACTCAGACCCTTGAGCTGGCCGAAGTACGTCATCACGGCGAGAACGGATTCCTTCTTATAGAGTCCACGTTCTTCGGGGAGATAGCCCAGCCGGATGCCGGACTCCGGCGTGAACGGGCGCCCATCGATATGCAGGATGCCGGCAGTCGGGAGGTAGATGCCCAGCAGCGCCCGCAGCGTGGTGGTCTTGCCGGAGCCGTTGGACCCGAGGAACCCGAACGTCTCGCCGCGCTGCACATCGAAGGAGAGGTCCTCGATGACCGTGGTGCCGGCGAAATCCATCCGGAAATGGTCGATGTGAACCAGAGACTCTGCTGCAGACGTCATGCCAACACCCTAGCGCCGGGCTGGGCTTCGCCGCAGATAACCCCGCCTTGACCAGCAGATTTTTACCGAGCCGTGAGGACAGGCCGACCGGCGGGACACACCCACGTCACGGCGCCCACTCATTTGCGGACTTCCCGCCTTCGTCTCCGCAACGAAGGCGGGAAGTCCGCGAACGAACCGCCTAGGACCGACGATCCAGCAGCATCCGGGCCGGTCACAGCAGTTTCAGCTTGCCTTCAGCGGCATCGGCCAGACTGGCAGCGGCGGCCGTGCGGCCGACCTACTGACGAGGGGGCCGGATGCGCGTGCTGGTGGTGGAGGACGAGGTGCGGCTCGCGACCGGGCTCAAGCGCGGCCTCGAGGCCGAGGGCTTCGCGGTCGATATCGCCGGCACCGGTCCGGATGGGCTCTGGCTGGCCCGCGAGAACGAGTACGCGGTCATCCTGCTCGACATCATGCTGCCGGGCCAGAGCGGCTATAGGGTCTGCGAGACCCTGCGGGCCGAGCAGAACTGGACCCCGATCCTGATGCTCACCGCCAAGGACGGCGAGTGGGACCAGGTCGAGGCCCTCGACACCGGCGCCGACGACTACCTCACCAAACCGTTCTCCTCCGCCGTGCTGCTGGCCCGGATGCGCGCCCTGATCCGCCGCGGCACCAGCGCCAGGCCCACCGTGCTGCGCGCCGGCGACCTGCACCTCGACCCCGCCACCCGCCGGGTCAGCCGGGGCGACGCATCCGTTGACGTCACCGCCCGGGAATTCGCGGTGCTCGAATACCTGATGCGCAACCGGGGCACCGTCGTGAGCAAGCGTGACGTGCTCGACAACGTCTGGGACTTCGACTTCGAGGGTGACCCCAACATCGTGGAGGTGTACGTGCGGCACCTGCGCAACAAGGTAGACCGGCCGTTCGACCGGGCCGCGATCGAGACCCTGCGCGGTGCCGGCTACCGGTTGGCGGCCAACGGTGGCTAAGCGGGCCCGCAGCCGGTCGTTGCGCGGCCGGATCACCCTGGTGTCCACCGCGATCGTTGCCGCAACGCTGGTCGGCGGCGCGGTCGTGTTCGCGCTGGTGCTCCGCGGTGTGCTGCTGGACGAATTGCACACGGCCGTGGAACGCGACCTCGAGCAGATCGAGACCGAGCTCGACACCGGCAGCGGTCTGAGCGGCCTCGACGCCGACGATGACGACGTGCTCTTCCAGATCACCGACGGCTCCGGCACGCTCCTGGCCGCCAGCGAGGCGCTCGAGGGCCGGCAGCTGGGCATCGACGGCGACGACGACGCGCAGACCATCCGGGTACCAGACGAAGACACCGACTACCTGGTCGTGGCCGAAGACCACGGCGACGCCACCGTCGTCGCCGGCCGCTCGCTGGAGAACGTCGACGAGGCCGTCGCCACGGTCGGCGTGCTGCTGGCCGGAGCCGTGCCGCTGCTGACCGGGATCGTCGCGCTGCTCACCTGGATCGTGGTGGGCCGGGCGCTGGCCCCTGTCGAACGGATGCGCCGGGAGGTCGACGCCGTCACTGCCACCAACCTCGAGCGCCGCATCAACGACCCCGGCCGCGACGACGAGATCGGCCGGCTCGCGCACACCATGAACAGCATGCTCGACAGGCTCGACACCTCCCAGCGCGCCCAACGGCAGTTCGTCTCGGATGCCTCGCACGAGCTCCGCTCCCCGCTCGCGTCGCTGCGCCAGTACGCCGAGGTGGCCCAGGCGCATCCCGACAGGGTCAACCTCGGCGACCTGTCCGAGGCCGTTCTCGACGAGGGCGACCGGCTGGAGCGGCTGGTGGCGGGGATGCTGCTGCTGGCGCGGGTGTCCGAGCGCAGTGCCACGACGACCGGCACGGCCGTGGACCTGGACGACCTGATGCTCGCCGAGGCCCGCCGGCTGCGCGACACCATGGCGCTCAGCATCGACAGCACCGGGGTGGGTGCGGCCAGGGTGCACGGTGACCAGAACCTGCTCGGCCAGGTGGTGCGGAACCTCGTCGACAACGCCGCCCAACACGCCTCCGGGCGGGTGAGCCTGTCGCTCGGCCTGGTCGACGGGCAGGCGCTGCTGACCGTGGAGGACGACGGCCACGGGGTGCCGCCCGGCGAGCGCGACCGCGTGTTCGAGCGCTTCGTGCGGCTGGACGAATCCCGGGCACGGGCATCCGGCGGCACCGGGCTGGGCCTGGCCATCGTTCGGGAGAGCGTGCAGGCGCATGGCGGCACCGTGCGCATCGTCGACAGCGCTCTGGGCGGCGCCCGGTTCGAGGTGCGCCTGCCCGCTGTTGCCGAGGCCTGACCTCGTTTCTGAAGCGGCCTTCAGCGGGCTTCAGCCTGGCTTCAGCGGTGGCTTGGCACAGTGGGCTTATCAGCCACGGCAGCCGTGGCACTCACGAACAAGGGACACACCATGAAGAAGAAGACCATCTGGATCACCGGTGCAGCCGTTGCCGCCGTTCTCGTGGTGGGCGGCGCCGGCCTGGCCATCGCCGACCCGTTCGAAACTGACGGCCCGCTCACCGGCAGCGCCCTCGACAAGGCCAGTGCCGCCGCGCTGGATGCCGTGGGCAGCGGCACGGTCACCGACACCGAGTCCGGCGACGACAACGACCCGCACGCCTACGAGGTGGAGGTGACCCTCGCCGATGGGGCCGATGTCGACGTGGCGCTGGATGAGAAGTTCGCCGTGCTCTGGGTCGACGGCCTGCCCGCAGATGGCGCAGCCTCGGTGCCGGGAACCGGCAGCGGCTCGAACTCCGGCTCCGGCTCCGGCTCTGACGACGGTGACGGCCGCAGCGACGACACCGGCAGCGACGACTCGGCCACCGACGGCACCGGCACTGACGACTCGGCCACCATGACCCCGCTCACCGACGCCGACCGCGACGCCGCCTCGGCCGCGGCGCTCGCCACCCTGCCCGCCGGCACCGTCGGCACCGTCACCGAGGTCGAGCGCAGTGACGACTTCGACCACGCCTACGAGGTCGAGATCACCCTCGAAAACGGTCAGGACGTCGACGTCGAGCTCGATGCGGCCTTCGCGGTGCTCAAGGTCGACGGCGCGCCGACCGCATAGCCCCGGCGGTCCTGGCGTTTCAGAGCCAGGTCTGGCGGTGGTCCTCGATGAAACCGCGCAGCGTGGTCGCCGGCCGACCGGTGAGCCGGCGGATGCCGCGATTCGGCAGTGCGGTCAGCCGCCGGCGCGCCGCCCGATACCAACTCGCCTGCGCAGCGATGTCCGGTCCGGTCACACCCTGTTTCGCCGCCAGCTCGGCGAACTCGGCCTCGGTCGTGGCGGTGTAGCGGATGGGCCGACCGAGCACCTCGGTGAGACTCTCCGCCACCTGCGGGAAGCTCAGCGACTCCTCCCCCGCCAGGGAGTATGACTTGCCCAGATGACCGGGTTCGGTGAGCACCCGGGCGGCGCAGCGGCCCACGTCGGCCGCGTCGACGAACGCGACCCTGGCCCCGCCGGCCGGCAGCACGATTTCACTGCGCAGGCGGATGTCGTCGCGGTACAGGGTGGACAGGGTCTGCATCAGCACGTTCGGCCGCAGGATGGTGTGCGGCGTGCGGGTGCGCTTGAGGTACTGCTCCACCACGTGATGCGGCGACCGGGTGTCGAACCGCACACCGGGCGCCGACAGGAACACGATCTGCCGCACTCCGCTCTCCTCCATCGCCTGGTCGATGAACGGGATGAGGGTGCGCCCCACGTTGCCGATCGTGGGCGGCACGAGCAGGAACACCCTGTCGACGCCGGCGAGGGCGCGCGCCCAGGTGCTGCGGTCGGCGAAGTCGAAGGCGCGCACGATGGCCCCGCCGCCGCCGGTTGTGCCGGTTGCGGCCGCGGATGCGTCGGCCGCGCCGACCGTGCGTCCGGGCGGCGGCGAGGTGGGAAGGCCGCCCGGCTTGTGGGCCGGGTTGCGTGCCGGCTTCTGGTTGGGCGCCCGCAGCGGCTTACTGCCGGGTCGGGCTGTGCCGATCCGTGCAGTGCCGGGCCCGGCGGGCTGCTGGCCGGCCGCGGTGCCGCTGGCGCGCCGGGCGCCCTCGGCGATCCACGCGCGGGGGTCCCGCATGCCGGCGATCACGGTTTCGCCCGCCTCGGCCAGGGCATCCACGACGGCCCGCCCCACGGTGCCGGAGGCCCCGGTGACCAGGATCCCGCCCGTCAGCACTGTGCGCCGCGGCGACGAGGTCTGCTCGGTCATGCCCCTTACGTTAGTGCCGCCCAGCCCCACATCCTCCGCGAAAGCGGGCGTGTGGCTGCCACGACCCCCTCGAAGCAACCACATAACCGCTCTCGCGGATCCACCCTCACGCTCTCGCACATCCACCCCCACGCGAAAGCGGGCGTGTGGCTGCCACGACACCCACGAAGCGACCACATGGCCGCTTTCGCGGATGCTCAGGGCGCGGTCAGACCGCGTCGAGGGTGAACAGGGCCGCCTGCTCGGGGGTGAGGAGCGGGGCGGGCAGGCCCACCTCGGCGAGCACGGCGCCGGTGAGCACCAGCTCCCCCGCGTCGGCAGCCAGCCACGCCGGCGGCACGGTCTGCACGGTGCGCGACACCGGTCCTACGAGCAACGGTCGCACCCGGTAGCGTCGGGCGGGGTCCAGGCCGGGAAACCGAATCGGGGCGGGTAGCGCGGTGCGCGGCGCGGCCAGCGCGACCTGCGCGAACACGGCGGCGGAGCCATCCGTGGCCACCACGCCGTGCAGTTCGATCGCCGGGTCCGACCCGTCGGCGTGCACAACGTTGCCGCTGTGCAGCAGCGCCCGGTGCTCCTTGTATATCGCGATCCAGGCCGCGATCTGGTCGAGCTCGACGGCGGATGCCTGGGTGAGGTCCCACTCGATGCCGGCGCTGCCGAACAGTGCGGTGGCCAGCCGGAAGCCCAGCGCCGAGGTACGCCCGGTGGTGTGTGCGGTGGCGGCGCCGAGGTGGCCGCCGAGGTATTCCGGCGGCACCAGCACGCTCGTGTAGCGCTGGATCTGCTGGCGTTCCAGCGGGTCGTTGGTGTCGCTGGTCCAGACCCGGTCCACCCGTTCGAGGATTCCCAGGTCGATGCGTCCGCCGCCGGACGCGCAGGACTCGATCTCCAGGCCCGGCTGCGCGGCGCGCACGGCGTCGATCAGCCGGTACAGAGCGGCGGTCTGCCGGTGCACGGAGCCGCCGAGCAGGTCCCGGTTGTGGTCCCACTTGAGGTACGCGATGGGGTATTCGGCCAACAGCGCGGTGAGGCGCTCGAGCAACCAGGCGAAGGCATCCGGGTTGGCCAGGTCGAGCACCCGCTGGCCGCGCCAGGTGGGGGCGGATGCCGAGCCGAGCAGCCAGTCCGGGTGCGCCCGGGCCAGGTCGGAGTCGGGGTTGACCATCTCCGGCTCCACCCAGAGGCCGAAGTCCAGGCCGGCCGCGTGCACCCGCTCGATCAGCGGGTGGAGGCCCTCGGGCCACTTGTCGGCGTCGACGAACCAGTCGCCGAGGGCTCGCTGGTCGTCGGTACGGCCGGAGAACCAGCCGTCGTCGAGTACAAACCGTTCCACGCCGACCTGCGCGGCGGCGTCAACGAGGCGGCTCAGGGTGGGCAGATCGTGGTCGAAGTACACGGCCTCCCAGGTGTTCAGAAGCACCGGGCGCGGGCCGGTGATCGTCGACCAGGATCGGATCCACGGGTGCAGCCGGGCGCTGAGTCCGTCCAGGCCCGCGTCGGAGTACACCGCCACGGTCCACGGGCTGGTGTAGCTCGCTCCCGCAGCCAGGCTCAGCTCGCCGGGCGCGAGCAGTTCACCCGCGCCGAGGGCGGCGTAGCCCAGCGCGCTGCGTTCGGCCCAGACCACCTTGTCGCCGCTGTGCGCCAGGTGCACCGCCCACACCTCACCACGGCGGAAGCCGAAACCGGGGGTTCCGGCCACGGTGAGGTAGGAGTCGTCGTGGCCGGGCCGGCCGTGCCGGGACTCCCGGCTCCAGACGCCCTGGCCGAGGATGCTGCGCTGCGGCCGCCGTTCGTGGCTCCACAGTCCGGTGAAGTCGAGCAGCTCGGCCGCCCGGTCGGGCACCGGCAGGATCGCATCGAGGCCGGCGAGTTCGAGGGTGCCGGCGCCGCTGTTGGTGAGGGTGTGCCGCAGGCGCAGCACACCCTGCACGGTGAGTTCGAGCTCGGTCGAGACGGTGACGGATGCGTCAGCATCCGCCAGCTCGATGACCACCGTGTTGTCGCCGCCCTCGTGCACCGCCACCAGCGCCAGCGCCGGGTCGAGGGTGCCCGTGCCGGTGCGGAACCCGCCGAGCGCGGGCCGGCCGCTCCAGCCCTCGGCGAGGGCGGGCAGCAGGCTGAGGCGGAGCGGCACGTCGAGGGAACTGGGGCCGACGGGCGGCACACTCGCGGCGGCCAGCGCGGCGAGGTCCGCCGCCGGCAGCTCGCCGAGGTCGGCGCCCCAGTGCACGATCACCGGTGTGCCGCTGCCGGACGCGTCGAGAACAAGGCTGGTGCCCGCGGCACGGAGGTGGTGGATCATGACACTGCTTTCTTCGTTCGATGAAGGAGGAGTTTGAGTACATCGCACGCGGACCTGCGGACGGCGTCCGATCGTTGGTGGAGCCCGTCGAGACCCCGTGAGCCGACAGCCCAACGAACCACAGACTAGGTCACCAGGTCTCGACAAGCTCGACCGACGCGGCGGGCACGACGCCGAGGCTTCCGCACGCGTCACACACGACCGTACCGCCCGGCGCGAGAAGGCACCGGGCGGTACGGGGTAACGGGCGAAAGCGGGTCAGCTACTCCTTGACGGGAATCGACTGCGCCTTGAGCGCATCGACGGTGGCGCTCTGACCGGTGGTCAGGGCCTCGGCGAGGGTGCCGTTGCCGCTGACGGCTGCCTTGAAGCCATCCGAGACGTCGTTGTACGTCTGGGTCATGGTCGGACCCCAGACGAAGTCGCTCGACACCTGGCCGGAGGCGGCGGCGAACTCGTCGTAGATGGGCTGGTTGCCGTAGAACTCCACGCCTTCCTTGAGCACGGGCAGGTCCAGGCCGGCCTTGGCGGCCGGGTACAGGTTGGCTGCCTCGTTGAGCATGGTCAGCGATTCGCTCGAGCTGTTCAGCCACAGGGCGAACTGCGCGGCTTCGTACGGGTGCTCGGAGCCGGTGAACACTGCGGTGGACGAGCCACCCCAGTTGCCGCTGGCCTCATCGCCGGCTTCCCACTGCGGGGACTGGGCCACGGCCCACTTGCCGGCGGTGTCGGGCGCACCGCTGGCGATGGAGTTCGCACCCCAGGCTGCGGAGTTCCAGGTCCAGGCCGCGCCGGTGTTGTAGGCGTTGTCCCACTCGGTGGTCCACGGCGGCTGCGTCGAGACGAGGTCCCGGTCGATCAGGTCCTGCCAGTAGTCGGCCACCATGATCGACTCGTCGCCGGTGAGGTCGACGTTCCAGTTCTCGCCGTCGTTGCCGAACCAGGTTCCGCCGGCCTGCCAGACGAGCCCGGCGAACTGGTTGATGTCGCTCTGCGAGAAGTTGGTGATGTACGCGCCGGTGGCCCGCACCTGCTCGGCGGCGGTGGCGTACTCTTCCCAGGTGGTGGGGATAGCGATGCCGTTGGCCTCGAAGAGGTCGGCCCGGTAGAACATGGCCATCGGGCCGGAGTCCTGCGGGATGGCGTAGACGGCGTCGTCCTCGTTGAAGCTGACCTGGCCCCAGGTCCAGTCGACGAAGTCGGCCTTGGCGTCCATCACACCGTCGCAGGATGCGAGGTTGACCAGGCCGTCCTGCACGCGGAAGTTGGGCAGCGCGTCGTATTCAATCTGGCCGAGGTCGGGCGCATTGCCGGCCTCGAGCTGGTTGAAGAAGTTGGCGTAGGTGCCGCCGTTGCCGTTCGGGCCGGTCTGCACGGCCACCTGGATGTCGGGGTTGGCCTCGTTCCAGACGTCGACGACCTCTTCGATGCCGGGGATCCAGGACGTGAAGGTCAGATCGACCTTGCCCTCGGCGGGCTCGCAGGCAGCAGCGTCGGCGCTGTCGCTGGAGGTGCCGGAGGCTGAGCAGCCGGTCATGGCGACCGTGGCTGCGGTGAGCAGGGCAACGGTGGCCGCTCTCTTGGTGATTCGCATTGTTTTCCTTTGTTGGGGTGTTCGCTGAAAAGGAGTGGTGCAGGGTGACACGGATGGTGCGGGATTAAGCCGGGTGAACAGTCGGAAGGAGTCGAGGGGGTTACTTGACGCTGCCCGCACCGAGGCCGTTGCGCCAGAAACGCTGCAGCAGCAGGAACAGGATGATCAGCGGGATGATCGACAGCAGCGCGCCGATCAGCACGTAGCCGCGGAGTTCGGGGATCTGGTTGACCTGCGAGTTCCAGGCGTAGAGGCCGAGGGTGACCGGGAACAGGGTCTCGTCGCGAAGCATGATCAGCGGCAGGAAGAAGTTGTTCCAGATGGCCACGAACTGGAAGAGGAACACCGTGACCAGGGCGGGGAACATCAGCTTCACCGAGACGGTGAAGAAGGTGCGCACCTCGCCGGCGCCGTCCAGGCGGGCGGCCTCGATCAGTTCGTCCGGCACGCTGGCCGAAGCGAAGATGCGGGTGAGGTACACGCCGAACGGGCTGACCAGGCTGGGCAGGAACACCGCCCAGAAGGTGTTGGTGAGGCTGACCTGGCTGAAGATCAGGAACAGCGGCAGCGCCAGCGCGGTGGCGGGCACGAGGACCCCGCCGAGGACGATGTTGAACAGGAGTTCCCGGCCCGGGAAGCGGTACTTCGCCAGGGCGTAACCGCACATGGCGGCGAACAGGGTGGCCAGCAGGGCGCCGGCGCCGGCGTAGAGGGCGCTGTTGAGCATCCACTTGAGGAAGACGCCGTCACGGTAGGCGATCAGGTTTCCGATGTTGGCGAACAGGTTGAAGTCGGCGAACCAGAGCGGGTTGGTGCTGGTGAACTGGGAGCTGCTCTTGGTGCCGGCGACGAACAGCCACCAGATCGGGATGAGGAAGTAGAGCGTGAAGACCAGCATCACGGTCATCGCGCCGACGCGGGAGAGCGGGCTCTCCTTGGGTCCCTTCGGCGTGTTCTCGGCGCGACGCATCGCGCGCTTGGTCGGGACGGCGACGGGCTCGGTGAGGGCGCTCATTTGCCTTCCTTCCGCTGGGTGAACTTGAGGAACGAGAACGAGAGCACGAAGGTGGCCAGGGCCAGCACCACGCTGAACGCGGCGGCGAGGTTCACGTTGGGGATCGAGGACGTGGAGTAGACCATCAGGTTCGGGGTGAAGGTGCTGGTCACCGCGGAGCTGAAGGAGCGGAACACCTGCGGCTCGGCGAGCAGCTGCAGGGTGCCGATGATGGAGAAGATGCCGGTGAGCACGATCGCGGGCATGATCAGCGGGATCTTGATCGACCAGGCGATGCGCAACTGCCCGGCGCCGTCGAGGCGGGCGGCCTCGTAGATCTCGGTGGGGATGGCCAGCAGTGCCGAGTAGATGATGAGCATGTTGTAGCCCACGTAGACCCAGGTGACGACGTTCGCGATGGCCCAGAGAACCAGGTCGGCGGAGAGGAAGCTGACGTTGCTGGTCAGTGCCGTGAACGGCGACAGGTTGGGTGAGTAGAGGAAGCCCCACATGATCGCGGCGATGACGCCGGGCACGGCGTACGGCACGAAGAAGGCGAGCCTGAAGAAGCGCTTGCCGCGCAGCAGCGGGCTGTCCAGCAGCAGCGCGAACAGCAGCGCCAGGCCGAGCATCACCGGAACCTGCACCACACCGAAGGCGAGCACCCGGGTGATCGACTCCCAGAACGGTCCGTTCTGGAACACCAGGATGTACTGGGTCAGGCCTCCGAACACCTCGGTGGCCTTGCCGAAGGTGCCGTCGCGCTCCACCACGAGCAGCGACTGGTAGATCGCGTAGCCGATCGGCAGCAGGTAGAACAGGGTGAACAGGATGGCGAACGGCACGATGAAGATCGCGATCGCCCCCGGGTGCGAGACCTTGATCTTGCGGGGCCGGGGCGCCGGGCTGCGGGAACCCGCACGCCGGGCATCCGCGGCCGGAAGGGCTGGTGCGCTCATGATGCGGTGTCCTCTCTGAGAACGCGTACGGCTCCGGCCGGTACGCGCAGGGTGCGGGCGATGTCGGCGCCGGTGATGAGCTCGACCCCCGCCGCGCTCACCTCCAGGTCGGTGTCGCCGTGGTTGATGATGAAGCGGTAGGAGCGGCCGGGCGCGGCGCGGCGGATGACCTCGATGAGGCCGTCGCCCTCCGGACCGACCGCGGTGACGTGAGCGTGCCCGGCGATGGTGCGGAGCACGTCGCGGTAGGTGTCGGCGTCTGGCGCGGTGGCCAGGTACCAGGCGGTGCCGGCGCCGTGCCGGTTGCGGGTGAGCGCGGGCACACCGGGCAGGGCGCCGTCGGTGTAGTGCACCACGGCCTCCGCGCCGGTCAGCTGCAGGCGTTCGGTCCACAGGGTCCCGGCGGCACCGGCCGCCAGACCGATCGGGGCGCCCAGGCCCACGGTGGTGCCGGGGCGGAGCGGCACGAACTCTTCGACGCGCACGCCGAGCAGGTCGCGGAACGCGCCGGGGTAGCCACCGAGGCGCACCCTGTCGTCTTCGTCGACGATGCCGCTGTAGAACGTGACCAGGGTGTGGCCACCGGCGGCGACGTAACCGGACAGGTTGTCGGCCTGGGCGTCGGTGACCAGGTAGAGAGCGGGCACCACGACGAGGTTGTAGCCGGCCAGGTCGGCATCCGGGGAGACGATGTCGACGGTGACGCCGAGCCTGTGCAGCGCGGTGTACGCGGCGTGCACCTGCTCGAGGTAGGTCACCGACTGCGACGGCCGGGATTCGCCGTCGCCGGCCCACCAGGCCTCCCAGCTGAACAGGATCGCGGCATCCGCGACGACGCGCGTGCCGATGATCTCGTCGAGCCTGTCGAGGGTGGCGCCCAGCTCAACGACCTCACGCCAGAGCACGGTGTCGGTGCCGGCGTGCGGCACCAGTGCGGAGTGGAACTTCTCCGAGCCCTGCTGGGAGGCGCGCCACTGGAAGAAGCAGATCGCCTCGGCGCCGCGGGCCACGTGGGCCAGCGAGTTGCGGGTCAGCTCCCCCGGCGTCTTGGCCAGGTTCAGCGGCTGCCAGTTGACGGCGCTGGTGGCCTGCTCCATCAGCAGCCACGCGCCGCCGCCGGCCAGGCCGCGGGTGAGGTCGGCGGCGAAGGCCAGCTCGGTGGTGGGGTCGGCGAGGCGGTGGTCGAGGTAGTGGTCGTTGGCGATCACGTCAACGGCGGATGCCCAGGACCAGTAGTCGAGGTTGCGAATGTGCGCGGCGACCATGAAGTTCGTCGTGACAGGCAGGCTGCTGTGCCGGCGGATGACGGCTTCTTCGGCCTGGTAGTAGCCCAGCAGCTCGTCGGAGCTGAACCGCTGGAAGTCGAGCACCTGGCCGGGGTTGCGGCTGGAGAGGGTGAGCCTGGGGGTGTGCACCTCGGCCCAGTCGGTGTAACGCTGGCTCCAGAAGCTGGTGCCCCAGGCGGCGTTGAGGGCGGCGATGCTGCCGTACTTGGCCTCGAGCCAGAGCCGGAACGCGGCGGCGGTGTCGTCGTCGTAGCAGAGCGCGTTGTGGCAGCCGAGTTCGTTGGAGACGTGCCAGAGGGCCACGGCGGGATGGTCGCCGAAGCGCTTGGCGACCTGCTCGACCAGGCGCAGCGCGTGCTCGCGGAACACCGGCGAGCTGGGGCACCAGGCCTGGCGGCCGCCGGGGTAGCGGGTGGTGCCGTCTTCGGTCTGCGGCAGGATCTCGGGGTGCAGGGTGGTCAACCACGGCGGCGGCGACGAGGTGCCGGTACCCAGGTTCACCCGGATGCCGTGAGCGTGCAGCAGGTCCACGATGGTGTCGAGCAGGGTGAAGTCGTACTCCCCCGGGGCCGGCTCCAGGGCGGACCAGCCGAAGATGTTGATCGCGACGAGGTCGACGCCGGCCTGCTGCATGAGGAGCACGTCCTCGGCCCAGACTTCCGGACCCCATTGCTCGGGGTTGTAGTCACAGCCGTAGGCGATGCCGTTCTGCACGAACGGTGTCGTCGGGGTGACCTGACGGGTCACGGCCGGGGTGGCTACTGGCGTGGTCATCTGCTCCTGCTTCATGCTACGTCTGTGAACGTGCACAGATCGAGGAGCAAATGACTCCCCGTTGAGTGTCTGTGAACGTACACAGAGTAAGTACAGCCTGCCCACGATGTCAAGCTCGGGGACGGGTACAGTTATCGAATGGTGACAATTCCGGGGCGGCGCAAGCGTGCGACGATCCACGACGTCGCCGCGGAGGCCGGCGTGTCCCGCGGCACCGTGAGCCGGGTGGTGAACAACGAACCCTACGTGTCGGCCGAGGCTCGTCTGGCCATCGAGGCGGCCATCGCGAAGGTCGGTTACGTGCCGAACACCGCCGCCCGCAACCTCGTCATGCAACGCTCCCAGGCCGTGGGCCTGATCGTGCACGAGCCGCATTCTTTGTTCCTCGAAGACCCCAACATCGGCGAGATCCTGCTCGGCGCCAACTCGGCGCTCTCCCTGGCCGACTACCAGATGGTCAGCCTGGTCATCGAGTCCGAGCGCGACACCGAGAGGGTGGCGCGGTACCTCAGCGGTGGCTTCGTCGACGGTGTCGTCGTCGTGTCGGCCCGGGAACAAGACCCGATCACCCGGGTAATTGAACGGCTCGACCTGCCGGCGGCGTTTGTCGGGCATCCGCAGGACCTGCGCGACCTGCCGTACGTGGGTATCAACAACCGCGCCGCGGCCCGCGCCATCACCGAGCGCCTGATCGGCACCGGCCGCCGTCGCATCGGCATGATCGCCGCGGCCCTGGACCGGGACTCCGGCGCCGACCGGGTGGCCGGATTCACGGACGCCCTGGGCGACCGGTTCGACCCCGCGCTGGTGGCCCCGGTGCCGCTGTACACCTACGCCGACGGCCGCGACGGCATGCGCGCCCTGCTGGCCCGCGACCCGCTGATCGACGGGGTCTTCGCGGCCTCCGACGTGATCGCCGCCGGCGCCCTGAACGCCCTGCGTGAGGCCGGCCGCAGCGTGCCGGGCGACGTGGGCATCGTCGGCTTCGACGACAGCGCCTGGGCACTCCGATGCCAGCCGTTGCTCTCCACGGTGCGCCAGCCCGCCAACGGCCTCGGCCAGCGCGCGGCCGAGTCGGTGCTCAGCCAGCTGCGCGGTGAGGCGCCGGAGCTCGGCGGCATCCTGCTCGACACCCAAATAGTCTGGCGCGACTCCGCCTGACCGCCGGCGGGTCGATCTCGAGAAGCCAACCCTATTCGTCGGTCGAGCTTGTCGAGACCCCGCGGGCTGACTCTTCAACGCATGTCCCCCGGTCTCGACAAGCCCAACCAGTGGGATGGGAACGAACCGCAGACCCGACGGGCGGGCGGGGTTGTCGGGGCGGTGGCGTGCGCCCAGAATGGGGAGCGTGAGTCGCAAGCGAGTGATCGTCAACGGGATGGTTCAGGGCGTGGGGTTTCGGTATTACACCGAGGCGCAGGCCGGCACCCTCGGCCTGGGCGGTTTCGTGCGCAACCGGTCCGACGGCGCCGTCGAAGCCGAGATCGAGGGTGACGACGACGCGATCGAACGGATGCTGGCCTGGCTGCACACCGGACCGCGTTCGGCGAGCGTGGAATCGGTGCAGGTGACCGACCTGGCCGAACACGGCGAGGCGAGTTTCAGCATCCGCCTGTAGCAACCCACAGCGATGCCGGTGATGGCCGCGGGCGACCGGCACTCTGGCGTACCGTGGGAGTATGGGCGCGCAGGCATCCGGTCCCGGCCGGACGGGATCGACGGTGCGCGAATCCTCTCCGCAACGGGAGGAACCACAGGCGCGCGAGCCGTTCCGCGCGCGCAAACGCCTGTCCATGCGGTCCAGTTACGGCATCGGCCGGCTACTGTTGGCCGTCGCCGGGATTGCGGGGCTGATCGGCAACTACGAGTACGTGTTGCTGTTCCCCACCTTCGCCGCGTACAACGTGTTCACCTATTTCACGGTGCAGAGTGCGATCGCGGCGGTGATCGCGTTCGTGCTCGGCGCGATCGTGGCGTTCCGGCAGCCGAAGGACCCACAGTGGCTGGACGTGTTCCGGGCGCTCGTGACCACGTACATCCTGGTTTCCGGAATCGTGTTCCTCACCATCGTCATCCAGTCGTCATCGCGCGACTACTCGATCGAGGTGCCCTGGCCGAGCCAGGTGCTGCACTTCTACATCCCCACCCTGGCGCTGCTGGACTGGCTGACCGATACCGGCAAGGCCCGGCTGTCCTGGCGTTTTCTGCGCTGGATCTTGCCGTACCCGATCGCCTGGGGCATCTTCACGTTCGTGCGAGGCTCGTTCGTGGGCTGGTACCCGTACTTCTTCCTCGACCCGGCCCAGGTCAGCGGCCCGCTCGAGACCGCGTTCTACTGCCTGATCGCCGTACTGCTGTTCCTCGGCATCGCGGCGGTGCTCGTGGCCACGTCGCGGCTCAGTTGGCGTCCCCGCCCGCGCGGCGACCGCGCGTCATCGGTGCCCAACTAGAACCGGCCCGGCCGCGCCCGACCCGCTACTGCTCGACGGGGAGAAAGGTGTACTGGCTGGTGAGGTGCTCGGACTCGCAGGTGCCGCAGTAGAGCACGCCGGAGGCCTGCATCGCCGAGACCCGCGGCGAACACTGGATCACCTTGGGACCGCAGCACGGGGAGATCACCATGTAAGCGCCGGGCTCGGCGGCGGCGTGGCCGCTCAGGCTCCGGTGGTGGTGGCTGCCCTCGCAGGGCAGGTTGGTGTCGAAGTCGAGCAGCGACACTGAATCAAGACTTGTCAGAATATACATGTTTCACACGGTCAATCAGAATTGGCATTGGCCGCGGTGCAGGTGGGACACCAGGATCGCGACCGCACCCGATGACCGACGGCGAAAAGCACCCACCCGGACTCCGTCGGCACGTCCAGTCGGGAAACGACTGGATCTCCCCGTGGGGGTGTCCCTGAGATGGGCGGCCCCTTCACCGACTAGACGTTTCGTGGAGCTTACACCGGAACTCTGAGCTTTGCTCGTTAATGTTCCGACGGCGAATCACTCCGCCCGGAGCCCCAAACAGAAGGGCCGGTCAGGGCGCCGGGGTGGCCGTGGCGACGACCGCGAACGGTTCCAGGCTGCGCAACGCGGCGTCGGTGAACTCCGTGTTGTCGGACTTCGCGAGCCCCAACGCCCGCTCGCCGCTGACAAAACCCACCAGGATCGGCTCGTTGGTGATCGGCATCATGTTCACCCAGACCCTGAAGTCGAGGGTGTCGTCTCCGACGGTGGTCCACAGGGCGGCGTCGGTGTCCCAGAACGGCTCCTCGAAGCGCAGCCAGATCTTGTCGAGAGCGCCCATCCCGAGCGCGGCGATCGCGCCTCGGTGCGCGAACGGCAGGGGCGGGTCGAATTCGATGACATCGCTCTTGAGCACGCCCAGCGGCACGGTCACGATCGCGCGGTCCACGGTGAGGGACTCGCCGGTGCCCAGGCGCAGGCTGACGGAGGTATCGGTGTACGCCACCCGGGTCACCACGCTGGAGAAGAGCACGTCCAGGTCGGTCGCGTCTTCGTCGAGCAGCGCGCCGTAGCCGCCGATCACGATGCGGATGTCGTCCGCGGCGGTCGTCGCCGGGGTGGGGGCATACCAGCCGGACATCTCCTCGGCCGGGGCACCGGACTCCAGGGTGGTGGAGGTGGCGAGCTGGTAGTCCAGCCAGTCGGCGTCGGAGACCCCGGCTTCGCCATCCGCCATGGACAGTGTGGCGGAGCCGTTGGCGACGAGGGCCTTGGCCAGGGAGGTGTCTTCGGCCTGCGCGGCGGCCCAGGCCAGCGCCGCGGTGACGGCGTCGGCTCCGACCGGAGAGACCGGGGTGACGATGCCGGCCGGGGTGCGCGCCTCCGGGGTCGGGGTGAAGGGCGCGTGCGAGACCTCGAGGCCGGTGAACTCCTCGTCGAGGGAGTTGGTGCTGCCGGCGACGATGAACGACGGGCCGAGTTCAACGGGCATCGGCCAGGAGTCACTGGTGACGGTGTGGATGCGGCCGCCGAGCCTGTCGCGGGCCTCGATCACGAGCACGGTAAAACCGGCGTCGGTGAGCAGCCGGGCGGCGGCGACGCCGGCAGCTCCGGCGCCGATCACGGCCACCCGCTCGCCGGGTTCGGCGACGTCCGCCAGGGCTCTGGCGGCGCGCTGGCCGGAGCCGCGGGCGCCCTGCACGGTGCCAGGGGCGGTGTCTGAGAGCGCCTCCCCGGCGAGGAAGAGCCTGTCTAGGATGGGTTCGGCCAGGTCCTCGCGCTGCTGAGGCGTTGAGGAGACCGCCGCGAAGCTGTAGGAGCCGCGGGCGAACGGGTCGTCGGACCAGGAGCTGCGCAGCATGTCCTGGGGTTGCGGCACTAGGGACGGCGCCGGCGTGGCGGAGGGAGTGGGCGAGCCCGTCGGCGTGGGCTTGGGCGGCACGCATCCGCTGAGCGCGAGCAGGGAGAGCCCGGAAAGGGAGCTGATCAGGAAGGTCCGACGTTGCATCGCTGTGTTCGCGTCAGGTGACGCACTCCTCTCGGCCCCTCGAAGTGGTACCCCTCACGCTACCTCAGGCCGTGGCCGCCCGGTTCGGCCGCGGTCGGGGCGCGCCGGGTGGGGCCCCTCAGCAGCAACTGTTCCCGTTCCGGACAAATGGTCCCGGCGCACCGGGCGCAAATGTCCGCCTCGGCAACAGTTAGCGCCGCTGGGTGTGGGGCTGGCGGGTCGGGCGGGCGGGTCCGGCGGGCGCCCGTGGCTAGGCGGCGGGCGGCTCGAGGAAGCCGTCGTCGAGCAGGCCGCGCACCCGGGGCAGCAGCTCGGCCCGCAAGGCGGCCGCGTCGGCGTCGAGCAGCTGGGCGATCGCGTCGATGATCGCACCCACCGGAAGCTCGCCGTCGCAGGCGCCGATCAGGGCGGCCTGGGCGGTATCCAGCGGCACCGATCGGCCGAAGCCGCCGCCCTGGTGCAGGGTCATCAGCGTCGGATCCTCCTGGCCGGGCCAGAAGTGCCGTTCCTCGGTGACGTCGGATGCCACGGTGAGCGTGCTGCGGGACAGCGCGTCGTCATCCAGCCCGGTTTGCCAGTCGTGCGCGGCCAGGCACTCGGCAAGGTGGTGGCCGATGCCGGCCGGGTTGTGCCCCAGGGCCTCCGGCAGGCGTTCGAGCCGGAGCAGGCGGGGGCGGGTCGGTGCGGCGGCCCGGCGGCGGCCATCCGTCGGGCGGCGCAGCAGCATGTAGCCGAAGCCCACCTGACGCACCCCGCGGGCCTCGAAGTCGTCGAGCCAGGCGCCGTAGAGCCGGTCGAAGTCGGGGGTGTCCGGGCGGGTGCCGCCGTCGCGGATCCAGGTTTCGGCGTAGCCCGTGGGCGGCTGCACCTCGCGCTCGATGATCCAGGCGTCCAGCGCGGTCTCCGCCGGGCTCGCCAGCCAGCCGGTGAGCCTGTTGAAGGCGTCGTCGTCGTGATACTCCCAGTTGCCGAGCAGCTGGGCCACCCCGCCGGGGGTGAGGTGGTCGGCGGCGCCACGCACCACGGCCTCCACGAGGGCGTCGCCGACCATGCCGCCGTCGCGGTACTCGTAGCTGGGCACACCCTCCACCCGTGGGGTGATGACGAACGGCGGGTTGGAGATGATGTGGTCGAACCGCTCCCCCGCGACGGGGTCGAACAGGCTGCCGAGCCGGAACTCGATGTTCTCGACGCCGTTCAGCCGGGCGTTGAGTGCCGCGAGCTCGAGGGCGCGCTCGGAGATGTCGGTGGCCACCACCCGGGTGGCGTGTCTGGCGGCGTGCAGGGCCTGGATGCCGCAGCCGGTGCCGAGGTCCAGCGCGCTGTCGACCGCGGTGGGGATCATCAGGGCACTCAGGGTGAGCGACGCACCGCCGACGCCGAGCACGTGGTCTTCGCCGAGCGGATGCCCCAGCGCCAGTTCGCCCAGGTCCGAGGTGATCCACCAGCTGCCGGCGCCGTGCGCGTCCACGAAGCTGTACGGCCGCAGGTCCACCAGCGGCGCCACCTGTGCCGGGCCGAGTGCCGGGTCCGCCGGGGCGACGAGGTCGGCGACGGGGCCGGGCTGCGTGGCGGCCTCGTCGTGGCGGGCGGCGACAAGGCCGAGCTGCTCGGCGCCGTCCACGCCGAGGGACGGCAGGGCCGCCGCGAGCTCGGCCCGTTGGACGGGTAGGCCGAGCACGAAGATCTGGGCGAGCACCACGTTGGGTTCGGGCACGGCGAGGGTGGCGCGCAGCTTGGTGAGCGCCCGCAGGGCCGGCACCCGCTGATTGCGGCGCAGGGCGGCATCCGCTTCGATGCCCCACAGCCCGGTCAGGGCGGTCACCGAGAAGTTGGCGGCGGCGAGGTCGGCGCGGAGCAGGTCGATCAGAGGTGCAGTCACCCCTCTATTCAACTGCACGCCGGGCCCGGCCTACGCGACCCAACCAACCCGTGGGCGCGACCCAGGGACCGGGTCACCAGGTCTCGACAAGCTCGACCAACGACGTGGACGTGATCCTTGGACCAGGAAGCCGGCTAGAGCCAGCGCATCGTGAACGCCCGCGTGAGCAGGCCGTTCAACGGCGGTGTCGCCAGGACCCGCACGATCACGTTGCGCAGCCGCAGCCGCAGTCCGCGTGCCGGACGGCCCATCGCCATGTTGAAGCCGGCCTGCCTGGCGGCAATGCGGGCGCTGCGCCGCCGGCGGCGGTCGTAGCCGGCGAGCGTCACCCGGGCCTCGATCGGCTGCGCGAGCGCGTGCGTGAGCGCAGGCGCCAACGCCACCGCGTCGAGCCACCCCAGGTTCATACCCTGCCCGCCGATCGGGCTGATCTCGTGCGCCGCATCCCCCACCAGCAGCACCCGGCCCTGCACCATCGTGGCGGCCAGCCGCTGCCGCACCGAGAACGAGCTCGGCACGGCGTCGGAGGCCGGCAGCAGCACCCCGGTGCGACCGAGGACCAGGGCCGTCAGGTCCTCGAGCGAGGCATCCTCCATCAGGGTCGGCGTCAGCGCCACCCAGCGGCGCCGGCCGCCCGGCAGCGGGAACGACTCGACGACGCCGCCTCGTTCGAAGAACAAAACGGCCTCGCTGCCGTGTTCGCCGGTGTCCGGATAGTCGGCCATCAGGTAGGTGTCCCCGCCGCCGAGCGGCCGGGAGGCGATGCCGACGGCATCGCGCAGCTGTCCGCGGGCGCCGTCGGCCACCACGACGTACCGCGCCGTCCCCACGATCTCGAGCCCGTTGTCGCCGGTATCCCCGGACCCGTCGGCACCCGGCTCGGCGATCAGGTCCACGTGGTAGCCACGATCGTGCAGCATGCCCACAGCCACGCCGGAGCGCAGACCGTCCGGCCGCAGCTGTCGGAATCGCGCCCGCAGCACAGCTTCGGTTTCGTACTGCGGCAGCGCCACGACAAACGGGAACCGCCCCGTCGTCTGCGCGAACGACAGCCGCCCCAGCGTGCGGCCGCCGCTCTGCACGCTGCCGGTCTCGATGCGCACTGCCCGGGCCAGCACCTCCTCGGCCACGCCGGCCTGGCGCAGGACCCGCATCGACGGCGGGTGGATGCCGATGGCCCGCGCGAGCATCGACGGCTCGGTGCGCCGTTCGAGCACCTCCACGTCCACGCCGCGCTCGGCCAGCAGACAGGCCAGCAGGATGCCCACCGGGCCGCCGCCGACCACGATCACGTCACGCATGCGCCCGACTTCCAGCTGCCGGTGCGGCCGAATCAGTCGAAACGGCCCGCCGCGGTTCGGTCACCGCGGGGGCCTGCCAACGCAGCATCAGCCGGTACGGCACCTCCCGGTGCACGCTCCAGCCCGGCGGCGCCACGGCCGCCAGCTCGCGCCAGGTGAAGCTGCGCCGGATCGAGGTGAGGCCGTCGGCGCGAATGTAGGAGCGGCGAAAGAACGGCCACGTGCCCAGCCCGAAGCCGAGGTAGGCCAGCGGGGAGCGCTCGATGTCGCCGTGCAGGACCAGGCCGCGGCCGAGCCGTTCCGAGTCCACGAGCAACGCGCCGAGCTCGACGCCATTGAGGTGGTGCAGCACGTGGTTGGAGAGCACGATGTCGAACCGCTCTCCCGCTGCGACGAGGTCGCTGCTGAGCGCCCGGCGAAACTCCAGCCCGGGCAACGGCGGCCGGCCGGCCGCGTAGGCGTGCGCGCGGGCATCCGGGTCGATCGCGGTCACGCTCAGGCGCAGCCCGTCGCGCACGGCCCAGCGGGCCAGCGACCGGGCCACATCGCCGCCGCCGGAGCCGATGTCGAGCAGGCTGGTCTCGGTGCCGGCCGACAGGCGCGGTCGGATGTCGCGGCGGTAGGTGTGCCGAAGCCCGGAGACGACGGCGTTGACGTACCGGAAGTTCGCGTAGGTGCGCCGCAGCGTCTCGGCGTCGCAGTGCGGATCGTCCATGATCTCGACGGCGTCGACCGCCCGTTCGCGGAGCCTCGGGAGCACGGGTCAGCCGCGCTGCACTGTCATCAGGCCTGACTCCACGGTCAGACCCGGCCCGAACGCCATCGCGCAGACCCGGTCCCCGTCGGCGGTGGCCGCGCCCTCGAGGATCTCCTTCATGACGAAGAGGATGGTGGCGCTGGACATGTTGCCGTTGGTGCGCAGGGTTTCCCGCGACGGCACCAGCTGCGCCTCGGTGAGGCCGAGTTTGGCCTCGGTTTTATCGAGGATGCTGCGCCCGCCGGGGTGGATCGCCCAGTGCGCGATGGCGGTGCTCAGAGCCGAACCAGGGGTCGCGGCCGTGAGCACCTGGCCGGGGCGACCGCCGCCGTCCACCGACTGCGATTGCTGCTCCTGTGCCTGCACGGTCACGGCGTCGGCCTCGGCCACCACGCCCGCCGCCAGCGCCAGGGTCAGCGACTCGTCCCGGCCGAACAGCGGCGCCAGGGCCGACTCGATGTGTTCGTCGATGATGTGCGGCACGTACGAGCTCAAAACCATCTCGAAGCCCTCGTCGCCGATCTTCCAGGCCATGTCGCCCTCGCCGACGGGCGTGATCACGGTCTCGAAGTGGTCCAGGTTGAGGGCGGTCTCGCCGGCGACCGGCGCACGGCTGCTCACGATGCCGGCGGCCGCGCCATCCGAGAACAGCGACGACGCCACGATGGTGTCGGGGTCGTTGGAGGTGCGCAGGTGCAGCGAGCACAGCTCGGCGCTGACCACGAGCACCACGGCGGACGGATCGGCCAGCACGAACTGCTTCGCGGTGCGTAGCGCCGGCATGGCCGCGTAGCAACCCATGAATCCGAGGTGGTAGCGCTGGGTGGACGGCGCCAGGCCCAACTCGCGCACCAGCATGTAGTCAGGGCCCGGCGCATAGAAGCCCGTGCAGGAGACCGTCACGACGTGGGTGATGTCACTGGCGTCCAGCCCCGGGCAGGCGGCCAGCGCACGCCGGCCGGCCTCCACGAACAGCTTCGTGGCCTGCTCGATGTACAGCTCGTTGCGCACCCGGGTGCCGGGCACGAGCAGCCGCTGGGTGGTGGCGTCGAAGAACTGCGGCTCGGGCGCCTGCGAGTCGAGGGTGAGTTCCTCGATCACGGTATGCCGGGTGTCGATCCCCGACAGGTTGAAGGATGCGGTCACCAACCGCTGCGCCAGCCGGCTGAGGCCAGGTTGGGCGGCGAAGATGTCCCTGACCTGCTCCTGCACAAGGACGGTGGGCGGAACAACGGTCTGGAGCGCTCTCAGCGTGACGGCCATGCCCCAGTGTTACACGCACCGCGCCGTAGGCACATCCCCCTGCAGGGCGAGGCGCGCGGCGGATGCGGCGGCAGATGGGCTCCCGGCCGCGGGCTCCCGCCCGCGACCGCTACGGCAGGCGGTCGAAGAGGCGGGTGGCGGTGATGGCCAGCACAAAACCGACCGCGACGATCGCGGTGACCGCGCCGAGATAGGCCACCGGCGCATCCGAGATGCCGAACGCCCCGGTGGCGCCGATACCCGCGGCCACCGCGGTGACGATGCCGGCGAGCACCGCGATCCCGGTCTGCAGCTTCAGGCCCACCCTGGCCGGGGTGGGGGTGCGTGCGGTGCGCTGTCGGCCGCCGGACCGGGTGAGCACGGCCCCGGCGACGCAGCCCCAGAACGCCACGACGAGCAGCGCCGCGATCACGTCGCTGGGCCGGTGCCACAGGCTCACCAGCGTGGATACCCCGGCCGCGACCGCGAATGCCGCCCCGATGGTGCCGGCCAGCCACCGCGTGTGCGGGCTGGCGACGAGGAACACCACCAACGCGGATGCCGCCGCCACCGTTGTATGCCCGGAGGGGAATGAGTTGGGGACGTAGCCGTCCACACCGAGCTCCGGGCGGGTGAGGATCACGTTCTTGAGCAGCTGAGTGGTCACGACGGCCACCATCGCGGCGCTCACGGCGACCACGAGCGGGAACCAGGCGCGTCGCACTGTCGCGATGATCAGGCTCACGATTGCTCCGATGGCGACCATCACCGAGGGGATCAGGTCGAGCAGCTGCCGGGTGACCGTGGTGCCCGTTGAGCCGTCCTCGGCCCCGTTGAAGGCCAGCTGATCGATGGCCTGCCCGGCGACATCCCGCACGAAAAAGAGGTACAACGCCACAAACGCGACGACGCAGAGCAACGCTGCGCCGATGTAACGGGTGGGGGTGAGGCGGGAGATCGAGGGCACTCTCTAGCTTCCCACGGCAGCATGGGTGAACCGTGAAAGCCTGGTGCACAACACATGTGCGTCAGGTGATGAGCCACGCTCAGGTTGCCTCTTGACATGGTGATTCTGCGGCGTATCGTCGAAATATGTTCGGTAGGCAGACAAGGCGGGAACGGTCCACGCGCGGCGCGGATCGCTCACTCGACCGCGGTGGGTATCCGGGCCTGGAGGGCGACTTCGAGTCGGAGCGGCGCCGGGCGGCGGCCGCGGACCACGACACCATCGAACCGTATGAGCACGACGAGGGCGCCGTAGCGGTGCTGCCGGTCACGGAGCCCGGGCTCACGCATCCCTGAGACAGGTCACGAGACGGGACCCTGAGGATTTATCCTCAGGGTCCCGTCTTTTCGCGTGTTGGACACGCTATGTTCATGATTCTCTGATCGACTGGTCTTGTAGCATCCGCAGCGTAATCCCCGTAAAGTGCCTAAGTACCAAACGAATGGAAGCTCCGTGAGCGTTCGAACGGCCGAATACCCCAGGCCGGATTATTTCCTTCTCCACCTCAGCGACACGCACCTGCTCGCAGACGGCAATCGTCTCTACGGCAGCGTGGACAGTGCCGCACACGTGCAGCGGTTGGTCGCGGATGTCGAGGCATCCGGCGGCAGACCCGATGCGATCATCATCACCGGGGACCTCGCCGACAAGGGTGAGCCGCACGCCTACGCGCAGCTGCGCGGCATCGTCGAACCCGCCGCGGAGCGCCTCGGCGCCAGGGTCATCTGGGTGATGGGGAACCACGACAATCGGGCGAACTTCCGTACCGAGCTCCTCGGTGAGGAACCCAGTCAGGCGCCGATCGACCACGTCGACTTCATCGGCGGGCTGCGCATCATCACCCTGGACACCTCGGTGCCCGGCAGCCACTACGGCGAGATCACCGAGAATCAGCTCGAGTGGCTCAGCCTGCAGTTGAGCGTCCCCGCGCCGGACGGCACCATCCTGGCCATGCACCACCCGCCGGTGCCGAGCATGCTCGACCTGTCGGTGGCGGTGGAGCTGCGCGATCAGGCCAGCCTCGCTCACGTGCTGCGCGGCACGGATGTGCGCAGCATCCTGGCCGGGCACCTGCACTACTCGTCCACCGCCACGTTCGCCGGCATCCCGGTGTCGGTGGCGTCGGCCACCTGCTACACCCAGGACCTCAACGTTCCCGTCGGCGGCACCCGTGGCCGCGACGGCGCGCGAGCGTTCAACCTCGTGCACGTCTACGCCGACACCGTGCTGCACTCGGTGGTGCCGCTGGGCGACTTCGAGCCGCTGGACTACATCGACGCCGCCGAAAGCGCCCGTCGCCTGGCCGCCTCCGGCATCGAGATCATGCCTGCGGGGAGTCTGCCCGCATACCGGGAGCCGCCAATGACCAGGCCGATCCAGGTTCTGCGCTGACGTCGCCGTTTCCCAGGCCCAGGGCACTCTCGATGAGGGTGTCCTCGCCGTGCTGGCTGGCCGCGATGACGCTTTCGCGTTCCCACGGGGCCACGATCGGGAAGTAGCGCTCGAGGAAGTCGGTGACGGCCTCGGTGCGCACCTCGTCGCTGATCTCGGGAAAGCTGCCGTCGTTGAGGCAGAACATGTCCTGGTCGCGGCGCTTGAGCAGCTTGTTCATCTGGCGCAGCGCCAGCTTGAGCGTCGTTTCGACGTACAGCGACCGAACCTGGGTCTGCTCCACGGCCCGGCCGGTGGCCAGCGCGTAGTAGTGGTACAGCGAGTTGGTGACCGAGATGTCGGTGGCCGAGCGGAACCGGCTGGCCATGGTGCGTCGGAAGTCCTCGGGGAATTCGGCCTCGAGCTCGGCCATGACGCTCTTGCGCAGCGGTGCCGGGGTGTGCTCGAGGTGCCGGGTGGTGACCTTGCCGAACCGTTCGCGCAGCAGCGCCCGGTTCACCCGCGCGGCGTTTTCGAACCCGCTGCGGCTGGGGTCGTTGTCGCCCAGGCCGATCCGGGTCGCCGCCTCGACGAACTTGGTGATTCCGCCGGGTGAGTAGAACAGCTCAGGTCCCACCGGACGGCCGAAGAACATGTCGTCGTTCGAGTAGATGAAGTGCTCGGCGATACCCGGGATGTGGTGCAGCTGGCTCTCCACGGCGTGCGAGTTGTGGGTGGGCAGAACGGAGACGTCGGGGAAGAAGTCCTCGCTGTTCATGATGGTCACCCGCGGGTGGTCCACCAGCCATTCGGGAGCGGGCGAGTCGGTGGCGATGAAGATGCGGCGCACCCACGGCGCGAACATGTAGACACTCCGCAACGCGTACTTGAGTTCATCGATCTGCCGGAAACGGGCATCCGAATCGTCGCCGGCGCCGGCGACGTAACCGTTCATGCGCAGGGCGCGGGCCTTCTGGAAGTCGCTGGAGGACCCGTCAACCCAGGAGAAGACCAGGTCGATGTCGAAGCTGATGTCGCTGACGAGGTCGTCGAACATGTTCTGCAGGGTGCGCCAGGTGCGGCCGAAGAGCTCGACGGTGGTCTCTCGGGCCTCGGACCGGGGCAGCCGGCGGCGCATGAGGGCATTCTCGACGGGAGCGACGATCTCGTCTTCGCCGAACCGCCACAGCTCGAGCTGGAACGCGGTCTCGGCACCGTAGCGGAGCCGGCCGATGGGTTCGATGCGCGGCTGGTAGACCCTGAAGACGTCGGAGGTGCCCAGGGCGGCGAGGGCGCCGTCGGCGGCGAGAGCCGGGCGGGCGAGGTCGCCGTCGAGGGGCTTGAGGTAGAAGGGCGTGTTCGCGAAGGCCTCGGCCAGGACGCGGCTGATCTTCTTGCGACGCTTGCGGTTCACGGCGATGACCGGACGGTCGTGGTCGCCGCGCACCAGCAGGTAGTCGATGCCGGCGGTGTCCAGGGCGTCGGCCAGGGCGAGCAGGTCGCTGACCCTGGACTCGTGCGGAGTGAAGTGCCCGTTGATCAGGGCGATCTCGCCCTTTCGCACGACAACGTCTTCGCGGTCGAAACGGCGGGTGCGGTCGTCGAGGGTGCGCAGCACCAGCTCGGGTTCGCTGCTCAGCGAGAGGAGGGGAATGGACGCGGTGTCCGGAGCCGGTTCATCGACCGGGTTCGCCGGGGCCTCAGAGAAGCCAGTTCCGGCAGCGATGTGAGAGTGTCGGGTGGAATCGGTGCGGTCAAAGCGTGCCATGGTCCTCCTTGGAGAAAAATACGTGGAGCGGTAACGGATGCAGGGCTGACTGCGGGGTGCCAAGCGGTTGTGCGGGAAAAGCGACGGGCGATCTGCTCAGGGCGGGCATCGATGCGCCAGGCCCCGGAGTATGCGCCCGGGTCTCCCGGGCATCCACGCACCGGTCCAGGCCGGGCAAGGGGCCCGCTGGGAAGAGTGACGTTGCTCTAGTGTACGTTGCCGGGGCGGCCGGGGCGTGACCGGCGCGGACGGCGGCGGCGTGGTCAGGCCGTGGTGCCGGCGATCGAACGCGTCGTGGGTGATCATCCGGGAAGCGGTGGCCAGGGCGGCACCGGCCTGCCTGGTCTCGTCGGTGTGCTCGCCCGGCCGGCAACTGTTCCCGTTCCGGACAACTGTGCCCGGTGCGCCGGGCGCAGTTGTCCGCACGGGCACCAGTTGCATGGGGCGGGGGCGGCGGATGGGGCGGGTCAGCCGAGCGCGGCGGCATCCGTGCTGGGCAGGCGGCAGACGAAGTCGTGGCAGAGGTATGCGGTGGGCAGGCCGTCGCGGGTGGTGCGGTCGGCGAACAGCTCGAAACCGGCGGCGGCGAAGGCGGCGCCCTGCCGTTCGGTGACCACGGCGACGACCCCGGTGCGACGCCGGGCCGCGTCCAGCAGTGCCGAACCGGCCGTGGCGGTGACGGGCCGTTCCGAGGCTCCGTCAGGGGTGACGACGACGAGTTGCTCCACCGGCGTGGTGAGCCCGTTGACCAGCCGGAGGGCGGCGCCGAACGCGAGCGGGTTGATGTCGCCGGATCCGACCAGCCGCACCATCCCGGCCGTGGCCGCGTCGCGATAGCGGCCGGCGCCGGTGAGCAGGTGCAGCCGCCAGGCCGCGCTGGCGATGGCCGTGAGTCCGGATGGGTAGGCGCCCTCGGAGGGGTCGGTGGCGAGGTCGAGTCCCTGCGCCGTGAGCACCGGATCGGCGCCCTCCGGGGCGGCGAAGGTCATTCCGGGTTCACGGCCGGCCGTCGAACCGTGGCCGGGCATGGTCCGGTCGATGAGTTCCCCGGCCACGACCGCGTACCGTACCTCTCCGGTGGCGGTGGCGAGCTCGAGGAGGCCGCCGGCGAACATGCCGTAGTCCTCCAGTGTCGCGACCGCGGCCGAGAGGCGACCGTCGATGGAGGCCCGCACCAGGGCGCCATCGGCGCGGCGGTGCGCCTGGAGCAGCCTGTCGGCCGCACGTCGGGCCAGGTGCAGCGCGGCATCGTCGGCGAACGCGTGCCCGGCCAGTGCGAGGGCCCCGATCGCCAGGCCGTTCCAGCCGGTGAGCACCTTGGCGTCCAGGGCCGGCGGGGCCTGGCCGCGGCGGGCGTCTTCGTCGAGGGCGTAGTAGCCGCCCTCCACCCGCACCCCGTCGACGGTGCTCTCCGAGTCCTGGGCGCTGGCGAAACCGCCATCGGGTAGCTGAAGCACCGCGCCGAGAAACCCGACGAGGCCCTCGGCCACGATGCGGGCCCAGCGTTCACCGGTGAGCATCCACGCCCGGGTGTACAGCTCGAGAAGTTGCGCGTTGTCGTAAAGCATCCGTTCGTAGTGCGGGTCGCTCCAATCGCGGTTGACGGCGTAGCGGAAGAAACCGCCCTCGACGGGGTCCCGGAGCGGCGACGCACCCATCCGCTTGAGGGTGCGCAGCGCCAGCTCCCGGCCGTCGGCCCGGTCGAGCAGCAGGCCCAGGGTCGGCGCGGCGGGAAACTTGGGAGCACCGCCGAAACCGCCGTAGACGGGATCCTCCGCCGTGGCCAGCCGGGCGACGGTGTCGGCGACTCTGGCCTGGTCCGGCATCTCCCCCACCGCCGCGGGCGCCGCCTGGGCGAGCGCCTCGGCCAGGCCCGCGGCACTGTCTTCGACGGCGTCCCGGCGGTTGGTCCAGGCATCCGTGACGGCGTTGAGCACCTCACGGAACGCCGGATGCCCCGGCATCGGCGTGGGCGGCGAATAGGTGCCGGCGAAGAAGGGCCGGCCGGCCGGGGTGACGAACACATTCAGCGGCCAGCCGAGGTTCTGGGTGAACGCGCCGGCCGCGGCGAGGTAGCTGGCATCGACATCCGGATGCTCCTCCCGGTCGACCTTGACGCTCACGAAATGCTCGTTGAGATAGGCGGCCAGCGCCGGATCGCTGAAGCTCTCGCGGGCCATCACATGGCACCAGTGGCAGGTGGCGTAGCCGATCGACACCAGGACCGGCACGTCGCGCCGGCGGGCCTCGGCGAAGGCGGCCGCACCCCACGGATGCCAGTCGACCGGGTTCTCGGCGTGCGAGCGCAGGTACGGGCTGATGGCGTCGGCGAGGCGATTCGGCATGGCTCCATTGTGACCCGGCAACCTCCGTTCCGGCTGGTCGCGGCGATATCCGAACGCCGGCGGGCACCGCACTTCTGGACGTGGAGAGGGTTGCCTAGTCGGAGGGCTGCTGTGAGACTGGATGCGACGAAGGGGCACGATTGATCTGCGGGCGCTGCTGCTGGGCATTGGCACGATTGCCCTGGTCGCCGTCGCCGTTCTCCTGGTTTCGGCTCGCTCTTTCGCACCCCGATGTCTGGCACCGGATGCGCGCTCTGGGTGCTGATCATCCTGGCCTTCCCGATCCTGGGCGCCTTCGTCTGGCTGTCCTGGGGCCAGGACCCGTTTCGCCGCCGGATCGGCGCTCCGACCGGTCACCCACCAGTACCCGCGCCCGAACGGCCTCGCCGCTGACCGGGCATCCGCCCATCGGCCTATGAGCACCCGCCGCCGTCCCGTGACCGTCTGCGCGACATGACCGAACGCACGATGACCCCCGTCGAGGCGGCGGCACTCCTCGAGGTTGCGGTCGATGCCGAGCTGGAGCAGGTGGAGCGGGCGTTCCGGTACCAGGCCCAGCGCTCGCATCCCGACCGGTTGACCGCCGCAACACCCGCCGAGTTGGCCGCGGCGGCCGCCCGGTTCGACAGGTTCACCCAGGCCCGGGCCGTGCTGCGTGAGGTCGAGGCCGAGCGGATGCGCCGCTCCCCCGGATCCGCCGGACCCCGGCCGACCGGCGAAGGGGCGGGCTCCGGCTCGAGTTTCGGCTCGGGCGGGGAGTGGGCCGGGACCGGCCGGGGACCTGCCACGGGTACGCCGCCGGGCTGGGCGGCCGACGAGCCGTACCAGCCGGTGCAGCCCGCCGGTCCATGGCTGTTCTGGGTGTGGACGGCACTGTACGCGCTGGCTGCCACGATCTCGGTCATCGGCGGGCCGCTGCCCCAGTCCCAGGCGGACCTGTGGCTGCGGCTGGTGCCGCTGGGACTGGCATCCGTCGCCTTCGCCCGCACCGGACGCACCGTCTTTTTGGTGATCGTGTTGATCCTGGGCACCGCGACGGCAGTGCTCACCGTGGTGTTCGCCTCGTTCGGTCCCCTCGTGGCGCTGCAGCTGCTCATCGCGCCGGTGCTGGGCCTGGTGGCCCTCGGCCGGCCCAAGCAGCTCCGGCGCCGGTCGTCCGCCCCGCCCAGCCCCGCCGGCTGACCGTCCCCACGGCGCCCGAGCACCCGCATGCGCTCGAAGGACGACCTCGCGAAAGCGGCCATGTGGTCACTTCGCCCCGGCCGAGGCAACCACACGGCCGCTTTCGCGGATGGACGACCTCGCGAAAGCGACGTTCTGGCTACCTCAGCCGAGCCAGGCAACCACAGGGCCGCTCTCGCGGGCGCTGCAGGGTGGGATCAGGCCAGGGCCCGCTCCACGAGCGCGCGGCGGCGTTGCACCCGGGTCCAGATCACGAAGCCGGTGATGGTGAATGCGCCATAAAAGAGGTAAAGGATCGCGGAGGCGTAGTAACCGGCGCTGATCAGCAGGGGCACGCCGACGATGTCCACGGCCACCCAGATCAGCCAGAATTCCGTCCAACCGCGGGCCATGCCGTAGGTGGCCAGCAGCGACCCGGTGAAGATCCAGGCGTCGGCCCAGACTGGTTCGAACGAGCCCAGCGCCCGGAAGATCGGGGTGAGCACTAGCGTGCCGGCGACGAGGCCGATGCCCAGGCCCACCCGCGCCCGGGTGCCGGCCCAGTGCGGGGCGACGGCGACGGTGCCGACCGAGCGGCTGCGCGACCACTGCACCCAGCCGTAGATCGAGACGATGATGAACATCACCTGCCGGCCGGCTTGACCGAGTAGGTTCACCGGGTTGGGTGTGCCGAAGACGGCGCCGAGGAACACCGTGAACAGCAGGGCGTTGCCGACGATGCCCACCGGCCAGGCCCAGATCTTGCGGCGCATCCCGCCGACGGCGCTGGCGATGCCGAAGACGTTGCCGATGATCTCGCGCCAGAGAATGGTCTGGCTGCCGATCTGCAGCTGGGCGTCAAAGAGCCAATCGATCAGGGACACAGGACACTTCTCTCCCGGATGGGTCGCATCCGTGCACGTCCCAATGTAAGGCGTTTGCGCGCGGGTCTATTCCGCGGCCGCCCGGAGCGTCACCAGACGATGGCGGCCGAATCAGCCGAGAGGTTGGCCGGCAGGCTGGCCCGCACCAGCGGCAGCCCGCGGTGAATCGCCTGATCGATGCGCTCGTTGAGCTCGGCGTTGGTCACCCGGTAGTCGGTGAAGTCGGAGTCCTTGGCGTACACCCCCAACGGCAGGGTGAGCGCCTGGAAGAAGCTGAACAACGGCCGGAACTGGTGCTCGAGGATCAGCGCGTGCCGGTCGCTGCCACCGGTCGCGGCCAGCAGCACCGGCTTGTCCACGAGCGAGTACTGCTCGACGAAGTCGAAGACGTGCTTGAAGAGTCCGGTGAAGGAGGCCCGGTACACCGGCGACGCCACGATGAGCAGGTCGGCGCCCTCGATGCGTCGCAGGTCGTCCTCGGCCGCGGCGGAGAGCTCGTCCCGGCGAAGCGCCCCGCTGAACTCGCGGCCGACCCGGCTCAGCTCGATCAGGTGCACGTGGATCGAGAGCTCGCGTTCGAGCGCGTCGAGGATCGCCCGCACCAGGGCGGTGGTCTTCGAGGGAGCGTGCAGGCTGCCGGAAACGGCGACGACGTTCAGGGTGTACGACATGTTCCGACGCTAAATGCCGCCGCCGGATGCCGCCAGCCGCGCTGACACACGGCGTAAGACGCGAGCCGGTGCGCATCCGCCGCCCGCGAAGCAACGCGTGCGTGCCAAGTTGCCGCAAAGTGTCCCTTCGGACGCTGCACAGGGGCACTTTCTCGCAAGTGGGCACACGGCCATCCGCTGAGATGCCGCAAACGGCCCCCTCCGACGAGCGGAAGGGGCCGTTTGCGGCACGTCAGCGGAGCCCGGTGAGGCTAGTTGACCTCGTTGGGGTGCGCGCTGACGCGGCCGCCGCGCTCGAGCGCCGAGATGGTGGCGAGCTCGGTGTGGCTGAGTTCGAAGTCGAAGACGTCGAAGTTCTCTGCCATCCGCTCGCGGCGGTTGGACTTGGGGAAGACGATGTTGCCGGTCTGCAGGTGCCAGCGGATGATCACCTGGGCGGGCGTCTTGCCGTGCGCCTCGGCCGCGGTAGTGACCACGCCCTCATCGAGCAACGGGTACTTGCCCTGGCCGAGCGGGCCCCAGGCCTCGATGTGGATGCCGTGCTCGCGGGCGAACGCCGTGATCTCGGTCTGCTGGTAGGCGGGGTGCAGCTCGATCTGGTTGACCGCCGGCACGACGTCGGTCTCGGTGATCAGTCGCTCCAGGTGCGGCACAAGGAAGTTCGAGACGCCGATGGAGCGGGCCCGGCCGGACTCGCGGATCTTCGCGAGCGTCTTCCAGCTCTCCACGAACTTGTCGTTCGCCGGTGCCGGCCAGTGGATGAGGTACAGGTCGACGTAGTCCAGGCCGAGCTTCTCCAGGCTCTCATCGAACGCATCCAGCGCCGACTGGGTGCCCTGCTTGTCGTTCCACAGCTTCGTGGTCACGAACAGTTCCGAGCGGTCGATGCCTGACGACGCCAGCGCCTGCCCGACACCCTCCTCGTTGCCGTAGACGGCGGCGGTGTCGATGTGCCGGTAGCCCACCTCGAGGGCGTCGGTGACGATGCGGGTGGTCTCGGTCGGATCGACCTTGAAGACCCCGAAGCCGAGCTGCGGGATGGTGTGGCCGTCGTTCAGGGTGATGATGGGTACGGAATTCGTCATCCACTGAGCCTAGGGAACCGCCACCGCCCGCGCACGTCACGCACGCCGAGAGCGTAATCAGCGCGCTCTCCGGGGCTGACTGTTGCGACTCAGTGGTAGCGGCGGCCTTCGTCGCGGCGGAAGAGCAGCAGGGCCAGGGCGAAGGTGCCCGCGGTCCAGACCAGGATGCCGATCCACACCCACGGCTCCAGCTCGCCGCCCTGCACGGCCCAGATCACGAACTCCCGGGCCTGCCGCGACGGCAGGAACATCGACAGGGTGTCGAGCCAGTCCGCGAAGAGGTACGGCGGCAGGAACAACCCACCCGCGAACGCCAGGCCGAACATCACGATCTGCACCACGGCGATCGCGGCCTTGGACGACATCGAGTAGCCGATCGAGATGCCGATGAACATGAACGGCAGCGCCGAGATGCCCAGCGCCACGATCCCCGCGAGAACGCCCAGTATGGATGCCTCCGCCGCGGTGAACAGAGCGCCGATCGCGATCACCGGCAGGATCGACGCAAGGCCCATCAGCCCGGTCGAGCAGATCTGCCCGAGCACGCGGGAGACGCCCGGTACCGGCAAGGTGCGCAGGTACGGGTCCCACGGTTGCTCCCGGTTGGCCGAGATGTTCAGGCCGAAGCTGAAGAGCGAGTTCGACATCAAGGCGAACACGCTCAGCGCGATCACCGCCTGGGTGGCGAACTCCGGGTTGTCGGCGATGGCGCGTTGCGGCACCACGAAGAACAGCAGCGACAGCCCGGGAAACACGAGTGACCCGATCAGGGCGGCCGGGATGCGGAACGTCTCGACGAGGATGATCCGGGCGTGCAGCAGCGTGAGGGCAAGGATGCCCGTACGGCCGCCCAGAACCGGGGTGCGGCCGGGCGTGCCGGGAGCGGCGCCGACCGGAGCGGGGATGTGGGTGCTCATCGGTTCATCTCCTTCTGGGCGGTGGGGGCATCCGCCGCCCCGGTGAGGGTGAGGAACGCCTCTTCGAGGGTGGCGCCGCGAACGGTGAGGCCGGAGAACGGAATGCCGGAGCGCACGAGTTCCACGATCAGCCGGTCGCTGTCGCTCGCGTAGAAGGTGGTCGCGCCGTCGTCGGCCTGCTCGTGGCCCACCACTCCGGGCAGCCCGTTGACCCGGTCTGGCTGGTCGGTGACCAGGCGCACCTGACGCAGCGAGACCTGGTTGATCACGGCGGTCACGGTGTCGTCGGCGATCACCCGGCCGTGCCCCATCACCACCACCCGTTCGGCGAGCGCCTCGATCTCCTCGAGGTAGTGGCTGGTCACCACCACGGTGGCGCCGCGATCGTGCTGGCGTCGCACGGCGTCCCACAGGGTGCGGCGGGCATCCACGTCCAGGCCCGTGGTCGGTTCGTCCAGCAGCACCAGGCGCGGCTGCCCCACAAACGCGAGGGCCACACTGAGCCGGCGCTTCTGGCCGCCGGACAGGGCGCCGGTCTGCCGTTTCAGCAGCTCCGCCAACCCGAACTCCTCGGCCACGGCCGCGGTGGACAGCGGGGTCTCGAAGTGCCGGCCCACGAAGTCGATCACCTCACCCACCCGCAGCGTGGGCGGCAGCGCGGTCTCCTGCGGGGTGCCACCGAGCTTCTGGCGCATCCGGTAGTCGCCCGGTGACCCACCGAACAACGACACCGTGCCGCTGCTGGGCCTTCGCAGCCCCTGCAGCATGGTGAGCACGGTGGATTTGCCGGCGCCGTTGGGCCCGAGCAGGCCCAGGATGCTGCCCGAGTGGATGTCCAGGCTCACGTCGTCGACGGCGAGCACGTCGCCGAAACGCCGCGTCACGTGATCGAGCCGGGCGAGAACGCTCATGAGGATTCCCCTAACAGCCCGCGCAGGGCTTCTCGGTAGTCTTCGAACGCGCGCCGGCCGGTGCGCGACAGGGCCAGGTAGGTGACCGGGCTGCGGCCCTGGTGGGACTTGACGACGTCAACATAGCCCGCGTCCTCGAGCTTCCGCAGGTGGGTGGACAGGTTGCCGGCGGTCATACCGAGCAGCTCCTGCAGCCGGGGAAAGGCGATCTGGTCGCCCACCTCGAGGGTCGCCAGGGTGGCGGTGATCTTCAGCCGGGCGGATGCGTGGATCACCGGGTCGAGTTCGTCCATCAGCGGTTCCGGCGCAGGCGCGCGGCCATGACGGCGGCCGTGACGAGGAAGGCGCCACCACCGACGAGCGCAAAGACCAGGTCGTTGCCGGGCGACCCGGCGAAGGGGGCCGCCGCACCGACGACCAGCATGACCAGACCGAGGACCAGCTGCGATTTGTCCCGCCAGAGCGCGGCGCCACCGAGATAAATGGTGCCGCACATCAGCGCGAAGCCGGACGGGAAGAACAGGTTGGCGAGGTCGGTGGACATGCCGTGGCTGATCAGGGCGGTGCCGAGCAGCCCGAAGGCGGTGCCGCAGACCGACCAGGACAGCCCGTAGACGGCGCCGGAGAAGCTGGACATGCCGCGAACGCCGCGGTTGATGCGCAGGCCGATCACGGCGGAGGACACGATCGAGATCACCAGCAGCACGATGAACAGCGGCGTGGCCACGCCCGCGGGAATCGTGAACCACGGGTTGCCATCCACATCGCCCGACCAGAGGGCAAGGAAGCCAACGAACCAGGCGACCCCCCAGATGAAGTACAGCCAGACGACGGGCGCAATCTGTGAATCCGCCACCCGCCGCTGTTGTTCTTCGAGCATCGCGAGCATCTCGCGCGGGTCCCCCAGGGGCTCATCGAGGGCGGAGACGGGCGTCCTGTTGTCATCCATGTCTACTTTGTAACACAAAGTAGTTTGCTCCACAACGGTTCGACCCGAAGTGGGGTACCCGCGCGACGCAATACTATGGAGGGCTAATGATTCCCGTGAAAATCACCTTCCCGCCCGAGTTGCCGATCAGCCAGCGCCGCGACGACATCGCGCGCGCCATCCGCGACAACCAGGTCGTGATCGTGGCGGGGTCGACCGGATCGGGGAAGACCACCCAGCTGCCCAAGATCTGCTTGGAGCTGGGCCGGGAGTCGATCGGCCACACCCAGCCGCGCCGGCTCGCCGCGCGCACCATCGCCGAGCGAATCGCCGAGGAGCTCGGCCAGGAGGTCGGCGAGCTCGTCGGCTACCAGGTGCGGTTCACCGACCGGGTCGGCGCGGACACCCGCATCAAGCTGATGACCGACGGCATCCTGCTCAACGAGATCCACCGCGACCGGATGCTGCGCAAGTACGACACCATCATCATCGACGAGGCGCACGAGCGCAGCCTCAACATCGACTTCCTGCTCGGCTATCTGCAGCAGCTGCTCCCCCAGCGCCCCGAGCTCAAGCTGATCATCACCAGCGCCACCATCGACCCGGCCAGCTTCGCCAAGCATTTCGCGGCCGCCGACGGCACCCCGGCGCCCATCATCGAGGTATCCGGCCGCACCTACCCTGTCGAGATCCGCTATCGCCCGCTGGTGGCCGAGGCCGCGATCGACGACGACGACGAGATCACGGATGCAGCGCCCAGCGTGGACCGCGACTACATCGAGGGCATCTCCGCCGCGCTCGACGAGCTCGAGCAGGAGTCCAACGGCGACGTGCTGGTGTTCCTCTCCGGCGAGACCGAGATCCGCGACGCGGCCGATGCCCTGCAGGGCAAGTTCGCTTCCCGCGACCGCACCAGCCCCACCGAGGTGCTGCCGCTGTACGGCCGGCTCTCGTCCGCCGACCAGCACAGGGTGTTCCAGCCCTCCACAGTGGCCGGCGTGCGGCGCCGCATCGTGCTGGCCACCAACGTGGCCGAGACCAGCCTCACCGTGCCGGGCATCCGCTACGTCATCGACGCCGGCACCGCCCGGATCAGCCGGTACAGCGTGCGCTCGAAGGTGCAGCGGCTGCCGATCGAGGCCATCGCGCAGGCCTCCGCCAACCAGCGCTCCGGCCGCAGCGGCCGCACCAGCGACGGCATCGCCATCCGGCTGTACAGCGAAGAGGACTTCACCCGGCGCCCGGAGTACACCGAGCCGGAGATCCTGCGCACCAACCTCGCCGCGGTGATCCTGCAGATGATCTCGCTGGGCCTGGGCGACATCGCGCAGTTCCCGTTCCTCACCCCGCCGGACTCCCGCAACATCAAGGACGGCCTCGACCTGCTCACCGAGCTCGGCGCGGTCAAGGCCACCGTGGCGCCCACGGGCACCCCCACCGAAGACCCGAGCCAGGCCGGCGGCCGCTCCAGTCGCCGCGATGGTGGCCGCGGGCGCGGCGGTCGTGGGCCGCAGGGCGGGCGGATGGCCGTCACGGCCGGAACGCACACCCTCACCAGGGTGGGCCAGCAGCTCGCCCAGTTGCCCATCGATCCCCGGTTCGGCCGCATGGTGATCGAGTCCAAGGTGCAGGGCACCAGCCGCGAGGTGATGGCCATCGTCGCCGGCCTCACCATCCAGGACGTGCGCGAGCGACCGCTGGAGCGCCGCGGGTCCGCCGACGAGAAGCACGCCCGGTTCGCGGACCCCACCAGCGATTTCCTGTCGCTGCTGAACCTCTGGAACTACCTGGAGAACCAGCAGAAGGAGCTCGGCTCGAGCGCTTTTCGGCGTTTGTGCAAGAACGAGTACCTCAACTACCTTCGGGTGCGCGAGTGGCAGGACGTCTACAAGCAGCTCCGCCAGCTGGCCAAGCCGCTCGGCCTGCACATCGGCGACCCCAGTGTGAACCCCGACGGTATCCACCGGTCGATGCTCTCCGGCCTGCTCTCGCACATCGGCCTGAAGGACGTGGCGAAGAAGGACTACATCGGCGCCCGGCAGCAGCGCTTCGTGCTGTTCCCCGGCTCTGCGCTGGCCAAGAAGCAGCCCAACGCCGTGATGAGCGCCGAGCTGGTGGAGACCAGCCGGCTATTCGCCCGGATGAACGCCGTCGTCGACCCGGCCTGGGCGGAACAGCTCGCCGGCGACCTCTGCAAGCGCAGCTACTCCGAGCCGCACTGGGAGAAGAAGCAGGGCGCCGTGGTCGCCTACGAGCGGGTCACCCTGTACGGGGTGCCGATTGTGCCGCGCCGCCGCGTGCAGTTCTCCCGCGTGGACCCGGCCTACGCCCGCGAGCTGTTCATCCGGCACGCCCTCGTCGACGGCGAGTGGGACCTGGACCGGGTCGACCAGCGGGTCACCGCGTTCGACCGCGCCAACACCGCGCTCCGCAAGGAGCTCGCCGAGCTCGAGGAGCGCACCCGGCGCCGCGACATCCTCTTCGACGACGAGGCCGTCTTCGAGTTCTACCACCGCCGCATCCCCGCCGACGTGCACAGCACCCGCACCTTCGAAACCTGGTGGCGCGTCGCCCGCGCCGAGACGCCGGACCTGCTCACCATGACCGCCGAGGCGCTCGTACCCGAGGATGCGCCGGAGATCGACGAATCGCTCTTCCCGCCGGCCTGGCAGCAGCGGGACCAGCGTTTTGCACTGAGTTACCGGTTCGAGCCCGGCGAGGAGGACGACGGCGTGACCGTGCAGGTACCCCTCGCGCTCCTCGCCCGGGTCTCCCCCACCGGCTTCGACTGGCAGGTGCCGGGCCTCCGCGCCGACCTGGTCACCTCGCTGATCAAGTCGCTGCCCAAGGCCATCCGCCGCAATGTGGTGCCCGCCGCCGACTGGGCCGTGCGCCTCCTCGCCGAGCTGCCCCCCGCCCCCGGCGTGGTTCGATCCTCGGTCGAGCTTGTCGAGACCCCGGGACATGCCTCGAATCGCGACCAGGACGCCGACCCCTCCTTCGCCGAAACCCTCGCCGCCCTCATCCAGCGCCTCACCTACGTGCCCGTCACCGTGCGCGACTTCGACCTCTCCAGGGTGCCCGCGCACCTGCGGATGACCTTCAGGGTCGTCGACGAGCGCGGCCGCTCCGTCGCCTCCGGCAAGGACCTCACCGAGCTCCAGCGGCGCCTGGGCAACAAGGTGCGCGAGTCCGTGGCCAAGGCCTCGGCCGCCACACCCAAGAACGCCATCGAACGCAGCGGCCTCACCACCTGGGACTTCATCGAACTGCCCCGGTTCATCGACACCAAGCAGGGTGACAACACCATTCGCGGCTACCCCACCCTGATCGACGACGGCACGTCAGTGAGCATCCGCATGATGAGCACCGCCGAGGAGCAGGCCCGCACCCTGCCCGGCGGGGTGCGCCGGCTGCTGCTGTTGGCGACCGCGTCGCCGGTGGCGTACGTGCAGCAGCACCTCAAGGGCGGCGAGAAGCTCTCGCTGGCCACCAGCCCCTACCGCTCCACCCAGGCCCTGTTCGACGACTGCCTCGCGGCCGCCGTCGACGACGTGCTCTACAGGGTGCGGCCCGACGGCCAGGTCTTCATGAAGGCCGAGTTCGACACCATCCGCGACAGGGTCTCCGGCGTGGTGATGGACTCGATGTTCGAGACCGTCGGGCTCGTCGCCCGCATCCTCACGGCGTCCCGCGCCGCGGACAAAGCGCTCAAGGCCTCCACCAGCATGGCCCTGCTTGCCGCGCTCACGGATGCCCGCGAGCAGCTGAACGGGCTGGTCTACCCCGGTTTTGTCAGCGCAACCGGCCTGGCCCAGCTGCGGCATCTGCCGCGCTACCTCGGCGGCATCAGCGCGCGCATCGACAAGCTGCTGGACAACCCCAACCGCGACAGGGTCTGGATGAACGAGGTGCAGTCCGCCACGGCCCGCTTCGCGGACGCAGGCGGACGCATCCCGTTGCCCGCCGACTCAGCAGCCAACCTGGTTCGGGCGAGATGGATGATCGAGGAGTTGCGCATCAGTCTCTTCGCCCAGGAGCTGCGCGCGGCGGAGTCGGTCTCCCTCCAGCGCATCCAGAAGGTCCTCGCCTCCTAACGCCGTCTCGCAGTCGCACCCCACCGTCGATCGAGCTTGTCGAGACCCCGCGACGCCCACGCGTCCCGCGCCATCCACCGGTCGAGCTTGTCGAGACCTGGTGACAATACCTGCGTTCAGACTCCAGCTCACGGGACCTCGACAAGCTCGATCAGCGAGGCGGGGCGTTCCACAGACAAGCTCGTTCACCGAGGCGGGCCGTCGCAAGCCGCGTGGTCGTCGGGGTGGGCGAGGGCCCGGGCGATGTCGGTGAGCGAAAGGCTAGTCTATTTGACACAGCAACTACTTCCCCCGCAACAACCGTCGTTCGGCGCTTACGGCCCGACGCCAACCCTGGAATTCCCATGAATATCGCCATCTGGATCATCACCGTCCTCATCGCCGTCGCCTTCATCGGTGCCGGCCTCATGAAGGTCGCACAACCGCGCGCCAAGCTGGCCGCCAACGGCATGGCGTGGACCAACGACTACTCGGATGCCGGCGTCAAGCTCGTCGGTCTCGCCGAGCTGCTCGGCGGCCTCGGCCTGATCCTGCCCGCGGTCACCGGCATCGCCCCGATCCTGGTGCCGATCGCCGCGGCCGGCCTGACCGTGATCATGATCGGTGCCGTGGTTTGGCATGTGCGTGCCGGCGACGGCGCCAAGGAGACCATGCCCAGCGTGATCCTCGGTATCCTCGCTCTCGTCGTGGCCATCACCCGCTTCGGCCCCTACGCTTTTTAGCTCGCGACCTGTGAGAAAGGCCCCAGAATCGTCGAGATTCTGGGGCCTTTCTCACGGTTCGGGGAGGCTAGAGCACCTTGGAGAGGAACGCCTGGGTGCGGGCGTGCCGCGGGTTGGCCAGGACCTCCGACGGGAGACCGGACTCGACCACGACACCGGCGTCCATGAAGACCAGGGAGTCGGCGACCTCGCGGGCAAAGCCCATCTCGTGGGTCACCACGATCATGGTCATGCCCTCCTTGGCCAGGCCCTTCATCACGTCGAGCACCTCGCCGACGAGCTCCGGGTCCAGCGCGCTGGTGGGCTCGTCGAAGAGCATCAGCTTGGGCTCCATCGCCAGCGCCCTGGCGATCGCCACCCGCTGCTGCTGGCCACCGGAGAGGTGCGCGGGGTAGTAGTCGGCGCGGTCGGCCAGGCCCACCCGGGCCAGCAGGTCGCGCGCGGTCGACTCCACCTTCGCCTTGGGCAGTCCCTTGACCCGCAGCGGCGCTTCCATCACGTTCTGCAGCGCAGTCATGTGCGGGAACAGGTTGAACCGCTGGAACACCATGCCGATGTCCCGGCGCTGCTTCGATGCTTCCTTGGGCGCCATCTCGTAAAGCTTGCCGTTGGACTCGCGGTAGCCGATCAGCTCACCGTCCACGCTCAGCCGACCGGCCGAAAGCACCTCGAGGTGGTTGATGCAGCGCAGGAACGTGGACTTGCCCGAACCACTCGGCCCGACCAGGCACATCACCTCGCCGCGCTTGACCTCGAGGGTGATGCCCTTGAGCACCTCATTCGAGCCGAAGCTCTTGGTGACCTGCTCGGCCAGCACCATCGGCACGTCAACGGTTGTCGCGGGCCCCACTGTCGTCGCGCTCATCGTGCTCCTCCGTCGCCGGTCGTGCCCGGCGCATCCGTCTTCGGCGGCAGCACCACGGTGGGCTGGCCCGACCCGATCACGGGTACCACACCGGTGATCGCGCCCGTGCTGGGCGCCGGGTCGCTCTTGTCGGTCTGCCGGTCGCCCACTCCGCGGGAGAAGCGCTTCTCGAGGAAGTACTGGCCGACCATCAGGATCGAGGTGAAGAACAGATACCAGATCGACGCGACGATCAGCAGTGGGATCGGGTTGAAGGTCTCCGCCGAGATGTCTCGCGACCTCGTGAACAGTTCCAGGCTGAACGGCACCGCCGTGACCAGGGAGGTGGTCTTCAGCATCGAGATGACCTCGTTGCCGGTCGGCGGGATGATCACCCGCATCGACTGCGGCAGGATGACCCTGGTCATCGTCTGCGACCAGCTCATACCGAGAGCGATCGAGGCCTCTTCCTGGCCCTTGTCGACCGAGAGCAGGCCGGCGCGCACGATCTCGGCCATGTACGCGGCTTCGTTCAACGCCAGCCCGATGATGGCCAGGGTGAAGGTGTTCAGTGCTGCGTTGGTGCTGAACGAGACCCAGGGGTCCATGAAGGGAATGCCGATATCGATGCTCGTGTAGATCAGCGAGATCAGGCCCCAGATGGTCAGCTGCACGTAAACCGGGGTGCCGCGGAAGATCCACAGGTAGAACCAGGCCACGCTCTTGACCACCGGGTTGGGTGAGAGCCGCATCACGGCCAGGATCACGCCGAGGATGATCGCGATCACCATCGAGAACACCGTCAGCTGGATCGTCACCAGGGCGGCCATCGAGATGCGCCGGTCGAAGAGGTACTTGCCCACCGCCGGCCAGTCGTACGCCGGGCGGAACGCCGCGTCGATGACGAAAAGAGCGAAGATCGCCATAAGCAACACGGCGAACACCACACGCCACGGGTGTCGCAGCCGGATGGCCTTGATCGGCTCCGAGGTGGATACGGCGTCTCGCGGCGGCGGGCTCGAGCCCGCCGCCGGGCCGGACGGGTGCGTGGTACTCATGGGTTATCCGTTCGCGCCTGCGTTGATTGTGATTTCATCGATGCCGCCGTCGGCAACGCCCCACTCGTCGAGGATCGCCTGATAGCTGCCGTCGTCGACCATGGACTGCAGCGCGGCCTGCACGGCCACGGTGAGCTCGGAGCCCTTGGCCACGACCATGCCGTACGGGGCCACATCGAAGGTCTCGCCGGCCAGCTGCAGCTTGCCGTCGGTCTGGGAGATCGCGTACAGGGTGACCGGGGAGTCGGCACTGAGCGCGTCGGCCTGGCCGAGCACGACCGCGTTGGTCGCGGCATCCTGGGTGTCGAACTTGAGCTTGTCGATCGGGGGCTTGCCGGCGGCCACGCAGGCGTCGCTCTTGGCGGGCACCTCGTCGGTGTCCTCGAAGGTGGTGGCCTGCACGGCGACCTTCAGGCCGCAGGCGTTGTTGGGGTCGACATCCTTACCCGCCGCAGAGGCCCACTGGATGCCCGCGGTGTAGTAGTTGACGAAGTCGACCTGCTGCTGCCGCTCGACGGTGTCGGTGAACGAGGACGAACCGATGTCGGCCTTGCCGCCGGTGACGCTCGGGATGATGTTGTCGAACTTGGCGACCTGGAACTCCGGCTCGAGGCCGAGCTTGGCGGCGATGCCACTGGCGATTTCCACACCCCAGCCGATCGGCTCGCCGGCCTCGTTCTTGAACTCGTTCGGCGCGTAGGTCGGGTCGGTGCCGATGACGAGGGTGCCGGTGTCGGCGACCTCGGCGGGCACCAGGGCTGCGGCCGCGTCGTCGACCTCGAGCGTGGGAGCGCTGCTGGCGTCGGAGCCGCTGGTCGCGGGCGTCGAGTTGTCAACGCAGCCGGTCAGCATCAGCGCGGCGGCGGCGGCGAGGGCGGGAAGTACGTATCTAGCGCGCATGGCACGACCTTCTTCATTGGGGCGTCGAGGTGTCGGATCGACTGAATGGCAGTGGACGGTACGACTGCTGTGAGCCTAATACACCCCTGCGCTGGGGGAACGGCCTGGCGATATCGGTTCGGGAACAGCCCAAACGACGCCTGTCAAGGCTAGTGGGTCCTGCGCAGTGGCACTCCGGCGGAGTCGTCGATGCCCCAGGTCAGCGAAAACTTAGGGGATCAGCCGTTCGCGGCTGCGTTGATCGTGATCTCGTCCACGCCACCGTCCGTGACACCCCAGGCATCGAGGATGGCCGTGTAGCTGCCGTCATCCACCATCGACTGCAGGGCGGACTGCACGGCGGCGGTGAGTTCGGAACCCTTGGCGACGACCATGCCGTACGGGGCCTCATCGAAGGTGTCGCCGGCCGGCTGCAACTTGTCGCCGGTCTGGGCGATCGCGTACAGCGAGACCGGGGAGTCGGCGCTGAGTGCGTCGGCCTGGCCGAGCACGACAGCGTTGGCGACGTCGGCCTGGGTGTCGAACTTCAGCTTGTCGATCGGCGGCTTGCCGGCGGCAACGCAGGCCTCGCTCTTGGCGGGCACCTCATCGGTGTCCTCGAAGGTGGCGGTCTGCACGGCCACCTTCAGGCCGCAGGCGTTGTCAGGGTCGACGTCAGTGCCCGTCACCGACGCCCACTGGATGCCGGCGTTGTAGTAGTTGACGAAGTCGACCTGCTCCGCGCGCTCCGGGGTGTAGGTGAACGAGGATGCTCCGATGTCGGCCTTGGCGCCGGCCACGCTCGGGATGATGTTGTCGAACTTCGCGACCTGGAACGTCGGCGTCAGGCCGAGCTTGGCGGCGATACCGGCGGCGAGCTCGATGTCCCAGCCGATCGGGTCGCCGGCCTCGTTCTTGAACTCGTTCGGCGCGTAGGTCGGTTCGGTTCCGATGAGCAGGGTGCCACGATCAGCCACCGCGGCCGGGACCAGTGCCGCTGCCGCGTCGTCTTTCGTGATCGCAGCGGCACTGCCCTCGGGTGACCCGGACTCCGCCGGAGTCGAATTGTCGACGCATCCGGTGAGCATCAGTGCCGCCACGGCAGCGAGGGCGGGGAATACGTATCTAGCGCGCATGGCACAACCTTTTCCTGGGTCTCGACGCTTCACAGGATCGAGTCGACTGAGCGCTCCGTGGATTGTACGACTGGGGTGAACCTGAAACACCCCTGCGCTGGGGTACGGCTCGTACGATCTCGGCTTCGAAATCAGTCGAAACGGAGGCAGGTCAAGGTTACCGTGCTCCGGACAGCCCGTGCTCCAGGCTGCCCTCGCTCCCGGTCGCCCTCGCTACCGTCCGCGATTACTTCGCGGCGTCGGCGGCCAACGCGGCCACCGAGAGCTGGGCGACGTAGTCGTCGATGCCCCAGGTGAGCGAGAGACCGGTGGGCGGGGAGACCGAGGCGACGAAGGCCGCGCCGACCGGCGACGCCACTGCCTTGTTCTGCACCTGCGGCATGACCTGCGCGTAGCCGGCGTTCAGGAACGCGTCGGATTCCTCCTGGGTGGCGGCGAAGTGGACGATCACGTCGCTGGTGAGCTTGTCGAGCTGCTCGTAGCTGATCGTGTAGAAGAAGTCGGACTCGCCGTTGGCGAGTTCGGCGACGCTGGGGGCGCTCTCAAAGCCGAGCTCGGTGGCGAAGGTCACGCGCGGGTCAGCATCCGTGTAGACGTAGAACACGCCGGCCGTGTCGGAGGTCAGGGCGACGGTCTTGCCGTCGAACTCCGGATGCGCCGCGGCCTTCTCGGCGATCGTGTCGTCGATGTCGGCGAGCAGGGTGGTGGCCTCGTCGGACTTGCCCAGGGCCGTGCCGGTGATCTCGATCAGCTCGCGCCAGTCGGTGGACCAGGGCTCGTCGGGGTAGGCCACGACCGGGGCGATGTCGCTGAGCAGTTCGTACTGTTCCTCGGTGATGCCGGAGTACGCGGCGAGGATCACGTCGGGCGCGGCGGCCGCGATCTCCTCGAAGGGGGGTTCGGTGGAGTCGGAGAGCACGGTGGGAACGTCTGCGCCCTGCTCGTCCAGGGCGTCGGCGATCCACGGCAGCACACCGTTCTCGTCGCCGCCGTAGGCCTGGAAGGGGATGGCGACGGGCACGACGCCCAGGGCGATGGCGTCGTCGGCGCTACCCCAGCCCCAGGTGACCACGCGGGTGGGCTCGGCGTCGATGGTGGTCTCACCGAAGGCGTGCTCGATGGTGACGGGGAACGCGCCGCCGGCCGCGGCATCCGAACCGGCGTCGCCGTCGGAGTCGGAGGCGGAGCATCCGCTGAGCGTGAGGGCGGCGATGGCCGCGGTGGCGGCGAGCACGGTGGTCAGACGTCTGGGCACAGGTAACTCCGGTTCTGAGGGGCGGAAATGACCGCCGATGTTTAGGGTAGCCTCACCTAATATAGCGGGTCAGACGCTTCCGTGGAACCGTCCGATGGGCACAACCAGGGGTGAGCCGCAGACCGGGTCGGCGATGACGTGGGCGGTGAGCCCGAAGGCCTCGAGCACGACCGCCTCGGTGAGCACTTCGGCCGGGGGGCCCTCGGCGATGATGCGCCCGTGCCGCATGACGACAAGCCTGTCGGCGTATCGGGCGGCCAGGTTCAGATCGTGCAGCACCATCACCACCGTGGTGCCCTGCTCGTGGTTGAGCTCGTGCAGCAGGTCGAGCACCTCCACCTGGTGAGTGACGTCGAGGAAGGTGGTGGGTTCGTCCAGCAGCAAGATGTCGGGTTTCTGCGCGAGCGCCATGGCGATCCAGACGCGTTGACGCTGCCCGCCGGAGAGTTCCTCCATGCGCCGGGAGGCCAGCTCGAGGGTCTGGGTGGCGGCCATGGCCTGGGCGACGATGGCGTCGTCGGTGCTCGACCAGTGCCGGAACCAGCCCTGGTGCGGGTACCGGCCGCGGCCGACGAGGTCGGCCACGCCGATGCCCTCCGGGGCGATGGGCTGCTGGGGCAGCAGGCCCACGACGGTGGCGACCTGACGGCTGGGCAGGCCGGCGATGTTCCGGCCGTCGAGGGTGACGGTGCCGGCCTGCGGCGGCAGCAGCCGGGCGAGGCCGCGCAGCAGCGTGGACTTGCCGGACGCGTTGGCGCCGACGATCACGGTGATCGCGCCGGGTTCGATGGCGAGGTCGAGGTTGTCGACGATGCGGGTGCCGTCGTAGCCGAGGCTGAGGCCGGTGGCGGTGAGGGCGTGGCGAGCGGATGCGGCCGACTCGGCGGCGTGCGGGGCGGCGGGCTGAGCGATGGGCTGGCCGGTGGGCTGGGGCATCAGGCGCCCTTTCCGATTCGGTTCTGGGTGGCAAGCAGCCAGAGCAGGTAGGGGGCGCCGATCGCGCCGGTGATGATGCCGGCCGGCAGTTCGAGTGAGCCCGGCAGCAGGTGCTGGGCGGTGAAGTCCGCGACGGTGGTGATCAGCACGCCGATCAGGGCCGCCGGTAGCAGGGCCAGACTGCCGGTGCCGACGAGGCGTCGGGCGATGGGTGCAGAGACGAAGGCGATGAACGCGAGCGGACCCACGAACGCGGTGGCGAGGGCCGCGAGGGCCACGGCCGTTACGAGCAGGGCCAGCCGGGAGCGTTCGGCGCGCACGCCGAGGCTGCTGGCGGTGTCGTCGCCCAGCTGCAGCATCCGCATCCGCCCGGCGAGCAGCCCGATGGCCGGCAGCAGCACCGCCAGGAACCCGGCGAGGACCGCGATCTCGGACCAGCGGGCGCCGCTGACGCTGCCGACCAGCCAGGTGAGGGCGTCCTGCGCGTTGCGGAGGTCGGCTCGGGAGAGCAGGTAGCCGAGCAGGCCCTGCACCATGAACGCGACGCCCACACCGATGAGCACGAACCTGTAGCCGACGACGCCGCCGCGCCAGGCGAGCAGGTAGATGGCGGCGGCCACGACCATGGCGCCGGCGAACGCCATGAACGAGGTGGCGACACTGCCCAGGCCCAGCACGAGCATGCCGAACACGGCCGCGGCGCTGGCACCACCGGTGACGCCGATGATGTCGGGGCTGGCCAGGGGGTTGCGCAGCACCGTCTGGAACAGCCCGCCGGAGATCGCGAAGGCCACGCCGACGAGGACCGCCAGGGTCAGCCGAGGCAGCCGCAGCTTGAACACTATGAAGTTCTCGCTGCTGGACCCCCGGCCCACCAAGGTGCGCAGCAGGTCGGGCACGCTGAGGTTGTATGCGCCCACCATCAGGCTCATCGCGGCGACCAGCAGTACCAGCACGGCCAGGACCAGCACGATGCGGCGTTCCCGGCGGTGCCGCAGGGTGCGGGCCAGCGCGAGCGGGGCGGCATCCGCTACGGCCCGGGTGGATGTCGTCACGGTGGCGCTCACAGGCCGGCCAGCTTCACGCGGCGCACCAGGGCGATGAGCATCGGGGCGCCGAGGAACGCGACGACCAGGCCGGCCTCGATCTCGCCGGGCCGGGCGATGACCCGGCCGAGCACATCGGCGGCCAGCAACAGCACCGGGCCGAGCACCGCGGAGTAGAGCAGGATCCAGCGGTAGTCCGGGCCGGTGAAACGGCGGGCGATGTGCGGCACGGCCAGGCCCACGAACACGATCGGTCCGGCCATGGCGGTGGCGGAGCCGCAAAGCAGCACCACGGCGACGGCGCAGACGATGCGGGCCGCTACGAGGTTCTGGCCGAGCCCGCGGGCCAGGTCGTCGCCCAGGGCGAGCGCGTTGAGCATCCGCCCGGCCAGCAGGCAGAGCAGCACCCCGAGGCCGATGAACGGGGCCAGCTGCAGGGTGGAGCCGAGGTCGCGGGCCACGAGGGAGCCGGCCGACCAGAACCGGTACTTGTCGAAGGCGGCCGGGTCGCTGAGCAGCACGATGGTGATCAGCGAGGTGAGTGAGGCTGTGAGCGCGGTGCCGGCCAGCGCCAGTTTGACCGGGGTGGCGCCCTCGCGGCCGAGCGAGCCGACCACGTAGACGATCACGGCAGCCACGAACGCGCCGGCGAAGGCGAACCAGACGTAGCCGAGCGCCGAGGTGACGCCGAACCAGGCGATTCCGGCGACGACGAAGAGCGAGGCGCCGGCGTTGACGCCGAGAAGGCCGGGGTCGGCGAGCGGGTTGCGGGTGATGCCCTGCATGAGGGCGCCGGCCAGGCCCAGTGCGAGGCCGGCGAGTAGGCCGATGGCGGTGCGTGGCACCCGCAGGTCGAGCACCACGGTGTGGTCGGTGATGCCGAGGTCGGGGCGCAGCAGCGCCTCGAGCACGGTGCCCAGCGGGATCGACCGGCTGCCCACCACGAGGGAGGCGGCCACGGCGAGTGCCAACAGGAGCACGGCAATGCCCAGTCCGACGAGCTGACGGCGGCGCGGTACCCGCAGCTCGTTCCCGGCCGCGGGCACGACAGAGCCGCGGGCAGGCGCACCCGCCCCCGGAGCCGCTGAGGTAAGCATTACCTAAGTATGACAGCCTCGACCTGAGCAGTCACCGACGCTGGCAGTATGAACCCATGACCGTGCCCGTGCTGCGTTTCGCCGCCTTCACCGATCCGACCCTCACCCATGCGGCGGTCGGGGGAAATCCGGCCGGCATCGTGCTCGACGCGAGCGGCCTCGACGACGCGGCGATGCAGGCCGCCGCCGCCGAGGTCGGCTACGCCGAAACCGCGTTCATCACGGTGCCGGGGGTGGACGGCGATCCGCGCAGAAGCCGGCTGCGCTACTTCTCCCCCGTCGCCGAGGTGCCGTTCTGCGGGCACGCGACCATCGCCACGGCCGTGGCGCTGGCCGGCCGGGACGGTGTAGGCCCGTTCACGTTCGACACCAGCGTCGGCACCATCATCATCGAGACCCGCACCACGGATGCCGGCCTGGCCGCATCCTTCACCAGCGTTGAGCCCGAGGTGCGGGCCATCGCGCCCGAGGTGCTGACCGAACTGCTCGGGCTGCTCGGCGTCTCGGTTGCGGCGCTGCATCCGGAGTACCCGCCGTTGCAGGCCTTCGCGGGCAACTGGCATCCGGTGCTGGCCTTCGCCGATCAGGCCGGGTTCGACGCCTTCACCTTCGACCCGGCGGCCATGCGCCGTCTGATGGATGCCCAGGGCTGGGCGGGCACCGTCACCACCCTGTCGGTTCTGGGCGTCGGCGAGTTCGAGGCACGCAACCTGTTCCCGGTCGGCACTCTCAGCGAAGACCCGGCCACCGGCTCGGCCGCCGCCGCGGTGGGCGGCTACCTGCGCGAGCTCGGGCTGGTGATGCCGCCGGCGCGGGTGGTCATCCACCAGGGCCGGCACGTGAACCGGCCGAGCCTGCTGCTCGTGGACGTGCCCGTCGCCGGCGGCATCGTGGTGAGCGGTACCGCGACCCGGATCGCCTAGCCGCGCGGCGGGACAGCCCCGGCACGCGCCAGCCCTCGCAGCACGCGCCAGCCCTCGCGGCACGCGCCAGCCCTCGCGGCACGCGCCAGCCCCGGCGCCACGCGCCAGCCCCGGCGGCACGCGGTGTAACACGTGCCGCCGGAGGTACTGCGGGCCGCCAGGACCAAACCGGGCCGCGACGCTGCCGAACCGGCGAGAGGGATCTACCCACGGGCGGATGTCCCGCCGGGCGCGTCCCCGGTCGCAACCGGCCGGCCGGGCAGGTTCGACCACTGCGACCAGGAGCCGGGGTAGAGCGCCGGAGTGAATCCGGCGAGGGTGAGCGCCACCGCCTGGTGCGCGGCCGTCACGCCGGAGCCGCAGTACACGCCCACGTCGTAGCCGGGCGTCTCCGGTCCACCGCCAGCCTCCCGGCCGGGCACCCCGAGCGCCTCGAACCGGGCCCGCAGCTCCGCCGCCGGCAGGAACCGCCCCTCAGCATCCAGGTTGCCGCCCGTCGGAGCGCTCACCGCGCCCGGGATGTGGCCGGCGCGCGGGTCGATCGGTTCGATGTCGCCCCGGTAGCGTTCGGCGGCCCGTGCGTCCAGCAGCACGCCGTCCTGCGCGAGCGCGGCCGCGGCATCGGCGTCGAGCACAGGCAGGGCGCCGAGGGTCAGTGTCACCGAACCGGCCGGCACCGGCTCCTCCCCCGCCACCACCGGTAGCCCGGCGGCGCGCCAGGCGGCCAGGCCGCCGTCGAGCAGACGCACGTCACGCACCCCGGCGTGGCGCAGCAGCCACCAGGCGCGGGCGGCCGACATGTTGCCCAGGTCGTCGTACACCACGACGGTGTCGCCGTCATTCAGACCCCAGCCGCGCGCGGCGGCCTGCAGGTCGGCCGGTGCGGGCAGCGGATGCCGGCCGTCGGCCGGCTCGCCGTGTCCCGCCAATTCGGAGTCCAGGTCCACATACACGGCGCCGGGCAGGTGCCCACGGCGGAACTCGGCACGGCCTGGAGGGCCGCCGAGCTTCCACCGCACGTCGAGGATACGTGGAGCCGGGCCGACGACGAGGAACGCGGCCAGATCGGCCGCCGAAATCAATGTGTGCACCCGTTCACGTTAGCCGGGCGGATAACCCCCGCTGCGCTGGGAAGCTCGCCTCGGCCATAGACTAGACGGTTGTGAGCAGCTACTGGACCCTTCTGAAAACCCCCGGCGTGGCCCGACTCATCGCAGCCCAGCTCACCGCCCGATTCCCGTTCGGGATGCTCTCGCTGGCGTTCCTCATCCACATCGAAAAACTCTTCGACTCCTACGCCGCCGCCGGCCTGGTTCTGGCCGCCATGAGCATCGGCCAGGGCATCGCCGGCCCGCTCACGTCCCGGCTGATGGGCCGCCTGGGCATGCGCCCGGTCCTGATCACCACCATGATGATCTGCACCGCCGCGATCGTCACGATGGCCCTGGTGCCACTGCCCGTGGTGGGGCTGATGATCGTCGGCTTCATCGCCGGGCTGTCGATGCCACCCATCCAGCCCGCCGTGCGCACCATTTACCCCAAGGTGGTCAACTCCCGCCAGCTCACGCCGCTGTTCTCCCTGGATGCTTCCGCGCAGGAGATCATCTGGGTGCTCGGCCCCGTCATCGCCACCTTCGTGTCCATCCAGGTCAGCAGCACAGCGGGCATCCTGCTGGCCGCGTTCTTCCTCGTGGCCGGGGGCATCTGGTTCGTGGTCCTGCCCGAGGTCGGACGGGTGCGCATCCCCCGCAGCCGGCGCAAGCTCGGCGTTGTGCTGAAGAAGCCGGCGGTGCTGCTGAGCACCATCGTCGGCTTCATGCTCCTCGCGGCCTGCTCCGCCCTGGAGGCGGGGGTGGTGGCCGTCTTCGGCCACGGCAGCGCCAACGCCGGCTGGGTGCTCGGCATCTTCGCCATCGGGTCGCTCATCGGCGGTCTCGCCCTGGGCCACCTGCCGATCGGGCCGTGGGCGCTGGCATCGCGGATGCTCATCGTCACCTGCGGCCTGGCCCTGGCCAGCCTGTGGATGAACTTCTGGTGGCTCTCCGGGGCCCTCGTCCTGGCCGGCATCGGCATCGCGCCCGCGTTCGCGGTGCTGTTCGGCATCGTCTCGGCGAGCGTGAAGTTCAGCGACACCGCCGAGGCGTACGGCTGGATCGGCACCGGCCAGCTCATCGGCGCGGCACTCGGCTCGGCCCTGGCCGGGTTCGCGATCGACCACTCCGGGGCGGCTGCGGCCATCTACGTGGCCGCCGGGTTCGCGGCGCTGGGTACGATCATCCCCGCGCTCGGCCGCCGCTGGCACCCCGACCTGCGCGGACGCGACGCGAGCCCGATCCCCGACACCGAGCCGATCAGCATCCAGGTCTCCTGACCTCCCTCTCCCTCCCTCGCGAACTGTGATTTGAGCCCCTAAAGACTCAAGTTCCTGGGGCTTTTCTCTCAGTTCGCGAGGCTGAAACCGCCGTCGCTGGTGAGAACCTGGCCGACCAGCCAGCGGGCCTCCGTGGTGCACAACCACGCGATCAGGCGGGCGGGATCGGTGGGCTCGCCGAAACGGCCGAACGGGAGGGTGCGCAGGTACTCGAGCATGCCGTCCAGCGGCCGGTCGGTGGTCTCCGGATCGAGATAGCCGGTGTTCACCGGACCGGGATTGACGGTGTTGAGCAGGATGCCGCGGACCAGCAGCTCGCTGGCCACGGTGGGAGTGAGCCCGGCCAGAACCGCCTTGCTGGCCGCGTACGCGACCTCGCCCGGCATCGGCCCGTGGATCTGACCGGAGGTCAGCCAGATCACCCGCCCCGTGGCGAACTCGTCGATGGCGGCGGCGGCCGGATCGCCGCGTTCGCCGGGACGCCGCGGCGTCTGCGCCGCACCGACCGGGCCGGCCGCATCCGACCCGGCAGCATCCGGGCGGGCCGTGAGGCCGAACTGCTCGGCGAAGGCACGGGTGAGCAGCAACGTGGAGCGAGCGTTGACCTGCCAGTGCCCATCGAGCATCGTGGCGGTCATATCGAAGATGGAGCCGTCGCCGCCGCTGCGGGCGTGGTTGGCCACGAGGATGTCGACCCGCCCGGTGAGGCCGACGGCCGCGCGCATGACCAGCGTCGCGGCATCCGACTCGGCCAGGTCGGCGCTCACGTCACCGAACACGGCGCCCTCGGTCAGCGCCGAACGGATACCGGCCCGCACCGCGTCGAGGTCGTCACCGCCCCAGGGCTGCGCGTCGTCGTGCGGAGCGAAGTGTTGCACGAAGACGCTGGCGCCCAGCTCGGCCAGCCGCACCGCCACCGCGTAGCCGATGCCCTTGCGCCGCGACACCCCGGTCACGAGCGCCGTCCTACCGTGCAGCGCGGGTTCCATCCCCCGAGACTAGGCCCCGCCAGCCCGCGAGCCGTGAGTCAGCACCACGTTTCCGAGACTTTCGAGGCTCGGCTCACAATTCGCGAGGGGCGGGCCGGGCGGGCCACGGGGTTTAATGAAAGGCATGGACCACACGCTTCTGATGAACGACGGCCACACCATCCCCCAACTCGGGCTCGGGGTCTACAAGATCCCGGATGCCCTGGCGGCGGGCACCGTGCAGATCGCATTGGAAGCGGGATACCGGCACGTCGACACCGCGGCGTTGTACGAGAACGAACGCGGCGTCGGCGAGGGACTGGCCCGCGCCGCCCTCCCCCGCGCCGAGGTCTTCGTCACCACCAAGGTCTGGAACGACCGGCACGGCTACGACGAGACGCTGCGCGCGTTCGATGAGAGCCTGGCCAAGCTCGGCCTGGACTACGTCGACCTGTACCTGATCCACTGGCCGGCGCCACGGCAGGACCGCTACGTCGACGCCTACCGCGCCCTGGAGACGATCAACGCCGACGGTCGCGCCCGCTCGATCGGGGTGTCGAACTTCCACACCCACCACCTGGACCGGTTGTTGGCCGAGACCGACATCGTGCCGGCCGTCAATCAGGTGGAGCTGCATCCGTGGCTGCAGCAGACCGAGGTACGCGCGTACAACGCCGCGCACGGCATCCTCACCGAGGACTGGTCGCCGTTGGCCCGCGGTCGCGCGATCGGCAACAACACCCTCGACGCCATCGGCGCCCGGCACGGCAAGTCCGCCGCGCAGGTGGTGCTGCGCTGGCACCTCGACCTCGGCGACGTGGTGATCCCCAAATCGGTGACCCCGTCGCGCATCCGCGAGAACCTCGACGTCTTCGATTTCACCCTGGATGCCGCCGACCACGCCGCCATCGCGGCCCTGGACGCGGGCGAACGCACCGGGAAAGACCCCGACGACCTCGGCTAAGCCCGCGAACTGTGAGAAAAGCACCCTCCCAGCGCGTGGGAAGGTGCTTAGCTCATAGTTCGCGGACGGGACCTACCAGCGCTCGTGGATGGACTCGCGCAGGAGGCGGTCGTAGATCGACTGCACGCCGACCATGAACTCGTCGGGCAGCTGCGGCACCGCGCCGGCGGCCGCGTTGCCCTGCGCCTGCGACACCGACCGGGCACCGGGGATCACCGAGGACACCCCGTCGATCTGCGCCACCCAGGCCAGCGCGGCCTGAGCGGGCGTGAGGCCTTCCGGCACCAGCGCGGCGAACTCGGTCGCGGCGATCAGGCCGGTCTCGTAGTCGACGCCGGAGAAGGTCTCGCCCACGTCGAAGGCGCTGCCGTCGCGGTTGTAATTGCGGTGGTCGTTCTCGGCGAAGGTGGTCTCCCGGGTGTACTTGCCGGTGAGCAGCCCGCTGGCCAGCGGCACCCGGGCGATGATGCCCACCCCGGCGGCGCGGGCGGCCGGCACAACCTCGTCGAGAGGCTTGAGCCTGAACGCGTTGAGGATGATCTGCACGGTGGCGATGCCGGGCCGGGCGATAGCTGCGAGCGCCTGCTCGCAGGTTTCCACGCTCACGCCGTAGTTGGCGATCACGCCCTCGTCGACGAGGGTGTCCAGTGCGTCGTATACCTCGCCGGATTCGACGACCGCGCTCGGCGGGCAGTGCAGCTGCACCAGGTCGAGGGTCTCGGTGCCGAGGTTTCGGCGGGACCGCTCGGTCCACTCGCGGAAGTTCGCGAGCACGTAGTTCTCCGGCAGCTGCTCGGCCCGACGGCCCATCTTGGTGGCCACGGTGATGTCAACGCCGGGGGCGCCGTGCTCGAGGAAGTGCCCGATGATCTGCTCGCTCCGCCCGTCGCCATAGACGTCCGCGGTGTCGAAGAAGGTGACGCCGGCCTCAACGGAGGCGGCGAGCACGGCGGTGGCGTCGGCCTCGGTGACGTCGCCCCAGTCGGCACCCAGCTGCCAGGTGCCCAGTCCGATGACGGAGACGGTACGGCCGGTTCTGCCCAGTGTTCGTGTATCCATATGTCAAGCCTAACCACGCGCTTCGGCGTTGCCGGGAGGCCGCAAGTCAGCGCGTCACTCTGGTCACTGCCGGTTCCGCCGCGGGTGCACCGAAACCGTCGATCACCCTCACCAGCACCTTCGCGATGCGGCGGCGCACGATGTGATCGTTGGCCTCCACGCGGTGGGTGGTGACGTGCCGCATCCGCTCCACCACCCGCAGGCTGCCCGGCGCCACGAAGGCGTCCAGCGCTCCGTAGATCAGGTCGACGGGGATGCGCAGGCCGGCGATGTCGCTCACCATGGTCTGCGATTCGATGCAGTGCTCCAGCGACTTCACGAACGGGGTCCAGGTGTCCTCGGTGAGTTCCAGGATGCCCTTGGGCAGCAGCCGGCCGAGCACCGCCGCGTTGGCGAGGGTGAAGTCCTTGTTCGACCGCAGGAACTCGTAGGCCCGGAGGTACGCGGTGACCCTGGCGCGCACCCACGGGTCGCCGATGTCGGCGGGCGAGAGATAAATCGGCGGCCCGACGAGCACCAGGCGGGAGACCCGCAGGCCTGGTCGGGTGTACCAGCGGTGCTCGGCGGCGTACCGGGTGGCGATCAAGCTGCCGAGCGAATGCCCGACCAGCACGAAGGGCTCCCGCAGGTTCAGCGCCCGGATGGTCGCGGCGAGCGCCGCGACATGGTCGTCGAGGGTGTACTCGCAGTCCGGCGGTGCCGGCGAGGCGCCGTGGCCGAGGATGTCCACGGCGATGACCCGGTGCCCGGGGGCCAGCATCGGCACGACTTTGCGGAAGGTCACCGCGGTGGACGCGATGCCGTGCACCAGGATCACGACGGGTCCGCTGCCGGTGTCCGTCTGGATGAACAGGTGCGGAGCGCGGCGCCGACGGAGCGCATCCGTCAGCGCCGCCCAGCGTCCGCGGCCCGCGGCCACGGCGCCGCCCCCGGCGGCCGCGGCTAGCGCAGGCCTTCCTTGTAGTCGTTCTTGGCCTTGGTGGAGTCCCGCTCGGCCTCGGCGTGCTTGACCTCGGCCTCGGCCTTCTTCACCTCGGCGTCGGCCTTGGCTTCGTCGAGCTTGTCTGAGACGCGCTCCTTGGTGTCTTCCGCCGCGCGTCCGATCTTCTGGCCGGTGGCCGCGAGGGCGTCTTTGGCGTCGTCTGCGAATCCCATGGTTCCTCCTAGAGCGAGAACTGAACAGTCTTTTCGTACAACGGCGCCGCAGAAACCGGCGCCACTTCGAGCGTACGACGCGGCCCAAGGTCGAGACTCGATTGTGATCCGACTCCCAGAAACCATCCAGATAGCGGATACGGCCCGACCCTACAGTTGGCCCATGAGCAACAGCACGAAGACCCAGGGTGTGGCGCAGGGCGTCCAGGCACGGCGGCCCCGCCGCCTGAGAACATGGGTCGGCGTGACCGGCGGCCTGGCCATCATCGGGCTGCTCCTGGCCGGCTGCACCTCCCTCGGTTCGCAGAGTGCCAGCGACTCCGGCTACCGCTCCGAGTCGATGGATTCCGGCACCGTGCCCGGCCAACTGCCCGCGCCGGGCGAGGTCGTCGCAGGGGATGTCGTGGAGGATGCCGCGGGCGAGGCCACCACCGCCGATCGCTCGGTGATCACGACGGGATCGGTGTCACTCACCGTGGCCGACCCGATCCGGTCGGCCGAGAACGCCGCGATGATCGTCGAAGAGGCCGGCGGCCGCGTCGACAGCCGCACCGAAACCCCCGAAACGGAGAACCAGTCCGCCAGCGCGAACCTGTCGCTGCGCATCCCCGTCGGCGACCTCGACCGCACCCTCGACGCGCTCCGGGCTCTCGGCACCGTGAACTACGTGTCCCTGAATTCCTCCGACGTCACTCAACAGAGCCAGGATCTGGACGCCCGGATCACGGCGCTGCGCACCTCCGTCGACAGGCTGCTGGCCCTCATATCGCAGGCGACGACCACCACCGACCTGATCGCCATCGAGAGCGAACTCTCATCCCGCCAGGCCGAGCTGGAGGGCATGCAGTCCCAGCGCGACTACCTCACCGACCAGATCGAGTACTCCACCATCGGCCTCGAGCTGTACTCCACCGGCACCGTCGCCCCCGGCGCCCCCGATAATTTCTGGACCGGCGTCGTGGCCGGCTGGAACACCCTGGTGACGGCGCTCGGCGCCCTCCTCGTCGGCGTCGGATTCGCCCTGCCCTGGCTCGCCATCCTGGCGGTGGCCGGCGGGATCGTCTTTCTCATCGTGCGTCTGGCCACGCGAAAGGAAAAGGCTACGTAGGCTTGCAGGTGTGACCGAATCTTCCCGCCCCGCACCGACCTCCCCCGCCTCCGGCGCGGTGCTCGACGACGCCCTACTCGGCCGCATCCGCTCCCGTGCCGCAGCGCACGACGCCGCCAACACCTTCCCGTTCGACGACGTCGCCGAACTCGCCGCCGCCGGCTACCTGCGTGCCCTGGTGCCCACCCGCTTCGGCGGCCTGGGCCTCACCCTGCCGCAGCTGGCTGCCGAGCAGTCCCGGCTGGCCGCGCACGCCCCGGCCACCGCCCTCGCGGTGAACATGCACCTGGTCTGGACCGGTGTCGCCAAGGCCATGCACGACAGGGGCGACACCGCCCTCGAGTTCGTCCTCATCGAGGCCGCGCAGGGCGCGATCTTCGGCTTCGGGGTCAGCGAACCCGGCAACGACCTGGTGCTGTTCGGCTCGTCGACGGATGCCGCACCGCAGCAAGGCGGTGGCTACAGGTTCACCGGCACCAAAATCTTCACCTCCCTCTCCCCGGTCTGGACCCAGCTGGGCACCATGGGCCTGGACAGCTCCGATCCGGCCCGGCCGCTGATCGTGTGGGCGTTCCTCGACCGCGCCGACCCCGGCATCACCCGGAAGGACGACTGGGACACCCTCGGCATGCGCGGCAGCCAGAGCCAGACCACCCTGCTGGACGGGGCTTCCGCCCCTGCCGACCGGGTGGTGCGCACCCTCCCGCCCGGACCGGTCAACGACCCGCTGATTTTCGGCATCTTCGCCACCTTCGAGATTCTGCTCTCGAGCGTGTACACCGGCATCGCCCAGCGGGCGCTGGAACTCGGGGTTGCGGCCGTGAAACGGCGCCGCTCGGCCAAGAACAACGGTCGAGCTCTCGCGCAGGATCCGGACATCCGTCGCCGTATCGCCGAGGCGGCCCTGCTGCTGGATGCCGTATACCCCCAGATTCAGACGCTGGCCCGCGACGTCGACACCCTCGTCGACCACGGCCCGTTCTGGTTCGCCAGGCTCGCCGGCCTCAAGCACCGCAGTGTGGAGAGCGCCAAGGAGGTCGTGGACCTGATGCTGCGGGTGAACGGCGGCGCCAGCTACTTCACCGGCGACGAACTCGGCCGGCTGTACCGCGACGTGCTGGCCGGGCTGTTCCACCCCTCGACCGCTGATTCCGCTCACGCCACCGTCGCCACCGCCTGGCTCGGCCCGCTCGATGACTGAGCAGCCGCGCACATTCCCTCCCCGCATCACCGATCCTCGAAGTGTTGAAGTTGTCCAGTTGACTGCCGTGCCCCCCTCCTCTCTCCCCACGAACACCAAACCGGTGCCCGTCGCCGCGACGACCGCACCCATCCCCAAGCAGCCCTACCGGGCGCCGCACCCCACCACCCCGCGCCCGGTCACCACCAGCATCCCGATCCTGCGCGCCGATGCCACGGGCATCGCCGCCGTGCGCGCCTACGAGGATGCGCCGAGCACCTCCACCGTCGCGGTCCCGGTCATCGACATCGCCGCGTACACCCGGTCGGTGCTTGACCTCACCATGCGGCTGGCCGAGGTGATCTTCGCGTCCGGCGCCGGAGCGGAAGACGCCACGGCGGCCATGCTCGCGCTGACTCGCGCCTACGGGCTGCGCGGCACCGAGGCGAACATCACCCACACGATCATCACGCTCACCCACGAAGACCAGTCCACCCACGAATCCATCTCCCGCAGCCGGGACGTCAAGTACCGCACCCTCAACTACGCCAAGCTCACCGCCACGTCGGAGCTCATCGCCGACCTGATCGAAGAGCCCACGGATGTTCCGGAGGCCCGCAAACGCCTGGCCACGATCGTCTCGTCGAAGCCGCAGGTGACGCTGCTGTACCGTCGGATCGGCTGGAGCCTCGTCGGCGCCGGCGCCGCCGCGCTCTTCGGTGGCAGCCCGGTCGTGATCATTGCCGCGTTCGTCGCCGGATTCGTGATCGACTTCCTCACCACCGCGCTCGACAAACGGCGGGTGCCGTTGTTCTACCAAACCGTCGTCGGCGGGGCCATCGGTCCGATCTTCGCCGCAATCGTGCCCCTGATCGATCCCGGCGCCAGTCCGTCCCTCGTCGTGGTCGCCACCATCATCATGCTCCTGGCCGGGGTGACCACCTTCGGCGCGGTGCACGACACCCTGTCGGGGTTCTACCTCACCGGCACGGCGCGGCTCATCGAGGCCCTCCTCATCACCGGTGGTCTGGTCGCCGGTGTGGCCGGCTCCTCGCTGGTCCTGGCCCGGTTCGGCCTCGACCTGGGGATCAGCGCGGATGTGCCCGCCTCCCTGGGTGTCGTGGCAATCCAGTTGGTCGCCGCGGTGGTCATCGTGGCGGGCTTCGCCCTGGGTACCCAGGTGCCGTGGCGGGCGTTCTGGGTCGTCTGCCTGCTCGGCGCCGTGGCCGAGGCGGTTTACCTGGCCGCCAGCAATGCCGGGTTCGGCCTGGTCTGGTCCTCCGGCGCGGCGGCGATGGGTGCCGGGCTCCTGGCGGCCGTCGGGGCACGCCTCGTGCGCACCCCTCCCCTGGTAATCGTCGTCTGCGCCCTGGTTCCCCTGGTGCCTGGCCTGGCGTTGTTCCGCGGGCTGCTGCAGATGGCCGACGGCGATATCAACGGGCTGCTCAACCTGCTCACCGCCGGTGCGATCGCGGTCGCCCTGGCGGCCAGCGCCATCCTGGCTCAGCTGATCGTGCAGTACGTGTGGGGCCCCGGCCGCAGCCTGCAACGTCGTTTCGTGGGTCCGCTGATGGCACTGCCCGTGCGGCTGAGCCGCAGCTCCAAGCCGGGCGCCCGCATCTAGCCGTGCACACCGGCGGCAGCGCTTCCCGCGCTGCCCCCGGTGTGCAGGTCCGACCGGCTAGTTGGGCACATCCCCCACCGCGGTCTCATCAGACACGTCTTCGTCGACGAATCGGTACGGGATGGGTTCCTCGGTCTCCCGGCCCTTGCGGTAGGTGCGGGTGATTGTCTGGCCGTTTTCGACGGCTTCGAGCACCACCACGTCCTGGTATTCCCCGTTGGCGAAATGCAGTTCAATCTCGGTGCCGGACCCGATCACGTTCGGACCGAATAGCACTGCTTTGTACGTTTCCTGTGCGCTCATGATCTCCCGGCTCTCCGTACGACTTCTCGTCCCAGCGACGAGGAGCCTCATCGCAGACAGCCTACGTCGACACCCTCCAAAGGCACAGGCCCCGCAGGGGCCCCCAATCGGGCCGCGTCGGGGGCGGCGTTCAGGCACGCCCTCGTCTCAAGATGCTCTTTGTGCCGAACCCGCGTAGGGTCAGATCATCCGTGCCGCCCAGGTTCAGGTCGAAGGAGTACACATGGCTGACAAATCACCCAAGAAGGATGCGACCAAGAAGGTCGCCGGCAAGTCCCTGAAGGAAAAGCGCGCCGACAAGCAGCTCAAGTCCGCTGAGACCGAAAAAGCCCGCAAGCGCTAATTCGTCTCCGGCCGGGCGCAACGCGCCCGGCGCACGAACCTCACCGGTGTCGCCTGCCTGCAGGCGGCACCGGTTTCGTGTGCGTCAGACCATGAAACGCACCCCCGCGGCGACAGCACCGCCGCCGGGCATGTCATCAGCCCGCACCGCGAAGATCTCCGCCCCCGACAGCAGCGCCCGCCGCAGGATCTCGTCGACGACACCGTAGGTGATGGCGTCGTCCTCCGCGCTCAGGGTGACCGCCCCGGTTTCCTCGTCGACCAGCCCCGGCACGCTCTGGTCGATGTCCACGAACAGAGTGTCGACCGCGCCGTAGGTGGCGGCTCGCGCCACGTCGCTGAGGTCGGTGACGGCCCGGCCGTGCGCGGCCCGGCGGGCCATGCGGTCCTTGAGTCCGTCCAGCTCCGCCGCGTAGAGCTCGTCCAGGATGCCGCGCGCCGCCCGCCCCAGCTCCTCGTCCGGGGTCTCTTCGGGGTTGCCGGGGATGATCGCCTCGGTGAGGTTGGGGTAGCTGTTCACCGAGCGGTAGATGCCGGCCAGGGGTTCGGCGGCGGCGAGGGTCAATGGCAGGTCCACGCCGCTGAGCACCGGCCGCAGCGCCCGGTCGATCGCCCGCGCGTATTGGCGCATCCGCACCTTCTGCCCTTCGGCGCCCTGGATGCGGCCGCCCATGATGTGGCTGTCCTGGGTGCGGCCGTTGATCGAGGGCAAGCCGACCGCGTCGGCGACGTCGCTGGGCAGCCCGGGCACCGAAACCGCGTAGACCGGGCTTTCCGCGCTGATCTCCAGCAACCGCACGGAGTTCTGCGCGAGGGCGAGCACAAAAGCGGCCTGCGGGAACGTGACCGCGCGTAGCAGCGGCTTGAGGTAGAACCGGTCCGAGACCTCCAGCGCCCCGCCGAGCCGGTTTGGCAGCCGGAAGGTCCGCACGCTGTCCGGGGTGGCGAAGATCGCCAGGCTGTACGACAGTGACCGCCAGAAATCCGAGTCCTGGATGAGGTCGTCGAGGGTTTCCTGCAGTTCCTCGATGGGTCCCTTGTCGGTGCCGGCATCGCGCAGTTGTTGCACGGCCTCCGTCAGCCGGTTTTTCAGCTCCATCCTGGCCTTTTCGGACTCCTGGGGCAGCGGGCTGGTGCTGAGGTAGATCGAGACGCACGGATGTTTGCGCACCGTTGCGAGGGTGTCGACGTCGTCTCGGGTGGGTATGTCGGTGTGCAGCACGAATGGGCTCCTTTGATCCGGGTGCCCACGTGCCGCCCCCGCTCGACCGTGAGCCTCTTCTCCGGCCACTCTAACCACTCGGTTGACTTCCCATAAGGGTGTCAGCGGACTGCGATCGCTGGCGATACCGTTGACTCGCGCGCATGATCAAGGGGGCTCCATCCGCACTCGAAATCGCACCACACTCACAACCATGGTCGCCCTGGTGGCGCTGGCAGCGGTTGGCCTCACCGGATGCTCCATCCAGGGAAACGCTGCCGAGAGATGGCTCAGCAAAAGCCAGATCGTCGAGTCCTCGGACATCTCCCTGACCGGATGCTCCGCGATGTGTGATCCGGAGGTCGAGGGGACCATCCGCGATTCCGCCAGACGTCCCACCTGGTGGACCTGGCCCTGACCGCATTCGACGACGACCGGGTGTCCACCGCCTACGTCAATCGGTCGTTCGCCACCCTGTACGGATCGAAGGCCGACGTCACGACGCTGTTCGAGGAGTACGCGGGCACCCCGGATCGTCCGCTCACCCTCCGCGCCGATGCCGGGGATGACGCTGACACGTCCTATTTCATGATCGACGAGGGATCAGAGCAGTGCGACAACTCGGCTGCGCTGCTCGCCGAATTCGACAGGCTCCTGCCGGATCCCCTTATCACCTCGATCCGACTGGGACTGTGCACGAAACTGCAGGTGCTGGTCACCGACGACACGAGCATGGACGCGATGGTCGCCCGGATCCAGCAGCTGGCCTCCGATCCCCGGTACTCCGCGATCGAGTTCAGCGTCGAGACCGAGGACGGCTCGCCATACTCCGTCACCGCCGACACCCCTCAGTTGGATCCGCTGTTCGCCCTATTCGACGCCACGGCCGGCGTGGCCTCCTACTCGGTGGCGGACAACGTCATCCTGGTCGGCGTCTCCGACCCCGCGCTGTTCCGCTCGATAGTGGCAACGATCGATGCCGAACCCCGACCCGGTTTCATCGAGGAGATCCGGGTCGGCCACGACTGGGCATCCGTGTACCTCAACGGTGACGGCACGGTGGACGCTCAGATCAGTACAGCGGAAGCGATGTTCGCCGCCAACGCCACGCGAGCCGAAGACGACAAAATCTCGGTCGGTGCTGGGAGCGGCGGTATCCTGGGGTTCGGACCCGTGAACTGCGACGAGGAAGCCGGGCGGCAGATCGTGGACGCGGTCATTGCCGGTGGCCTCTGGAAGACCTCGAGTACCCCGATCGAGGTCTTCGATCAGCCCGAGCTCTTCACGGTGACAGCCGCTGCCGGGTCGGATCGTTTCGAGCAGACGAGGTCCGATGAGACGCCGGAGACCATCCGTCTCCTGAAGGCACTGAACACGTACTGGTCGACCCAGACCGGCTCGGGCTAGCCTCCCGGTCCCTGGTTCTGCAGCGCAGCCACCGCGCCCTCGCCACGGATCAGGGCGAGCATCACGAGGATCTCGTCGACGAGTGCCGCTGTCACCCCCGCCGTGACGATGCTGTGCGGGCCGAGCGACTCCAGGCCGTCGGCACGCACTCGGATCACCGCCCAGCCCACCTCCTCCAGAGCCGCGTCCTTCTCCCGGTCGGAGACCACTTTGAGGCCGCGGTGCGCGGTCTTGTCGCGGCCGGGTGAGTCGTACTCGATCGCGACCTTGACGGCGGGGATGATGATGTCCGGCCACACCTCCGGCTTGCCGTAGAAGGTGCGGTTGATCCGAATCGCGTTCACCCGGTGCGGCAGAGCGATGCGCTCACCCAGCAGCATCCGCAGCTTCTGTTCCGCCTGCGACGTGCGCGTCTTCAGCCCGGGCTTCATGAACGGCACGCCGCCCTCGTACCGGGCTGCCGGGGCCCGCGCATTCCGGGCGCACTTGGGGCAGCCAGGGCCGGTCAGGGTCTCCCGCACGCTGGCCTGGTACCGGGAGTGCCCGCGGCTGCAGATCCACTCGTAGCTTGCCCCGATGCGGGTTTCCCGCGCCAGGGCGGCCCGTCCGTTCGGGGCCACCCGGTGCAGCAGCTGGTCCCGGGAGCGCCGGGTCTCCGCGAGCAGCATGCACAGCGGGCACTGCCGCTGCAGGGTGACGCGCGCCTCGGCCGCATCCGCGCCGTGCCCGCAGTGGAACCGCACGGTGGTTCCCGCCGGTGTCGCTTCCTCATTCATCCCGTTGCCCGGCTTCCGCTCTCGTGTCGTTGACCGTCACGGTAGCAACGACGACCGACAGCGGCGGCGGCGCCTCCCCGGGCGAGGGGCGCGTTGAGTTGCGGGAGCGTGGTGGCCGAGTCAGGCGCCGGTGTGCGCTTCGATGACCGCGCGCATCCGCGGCAGTGCGAACTGGTCGGCGATCTGGATGCCCGAATGGCTGCCGAGATCCGGGTCGGCGCCGGCCTGCAGCAGGTCGAGCAGAATCGGCTCGTTGCCCCGGAACACGGCGCAGGCCAGTGCCGTCTGTCCCATTGTGTTCACCACGGCGGTGTCGGCGCCGCGTCGCAGCAGCTCCCGCACAGTCTCACCGTGTTGCCCGTACGCGGCCACGATCAGCAGGCTGTCGCCTCGACCGTTGACCAGGTCGAGGGGCACGCCGGCGTCGAGCATCTCGCCCAGCGGGCCGGTGCGGCCGTCCCGGGCCAGCTCGAAGACGCCTTCAACGACGGCTGCGGGCGGCTGGGCCGCCGGCTGGTCCTGCTGGGCTGTCATGGTCGTCTCCGGTCGTCTCAGACACAGGAACCGCCGGGCCCCTGCGGCTCGGCCGGTCCCGGCAGTGCCCAATTCTAACGGCGCGGCACACTGCCGCGGATGCTGACACCAACACAGAAGGACCGCAGCCCGGGGGCCGCGGTCCTTCTGTTTCAGTGGTGGAGCTAAGGAGATTCGAACTCCTGACCTTCTCATTGCGAACGAGACGCGCTACCAACTGCGCCATAGCCCCAGACTGCGTATTTACAATATCACGCGAGTGCGGCGCCTTCGAACCGTCAGCCGACGGCGCGGCGGCGGCGGAGCACCGCGTCAAGGTCGGTCATGCCGGGTTCGGTGTCACCGATGATGCCCATCTTGGCGAACCGGCTCGGCGCCGCCTGCGGGGCGGTCTTGGCGGCGGGGGCGCTGCCACGGGCTACCACCGGGCGGGTGATCGGGGTGACCTCGGACGGGGCGATGGCCTCGGCCATGGCCAGCGCGCGACGCTGCAGTTCGGCTTCGGCGGCGGCCTGGCGCAGTTGGGCGGCGGCATCCACCGACGCCATCGCGGCCTGGGCGATCGAGCCCGGCGACAGGTGCAGGGGCTTGGGCAGCGGCCGCGGGGTCCACGGGCTGGGCTGGACGACGGGGGCCTCGTCGACGAAATGCACGGGCTCGAAACGCTGGCCGCGGGCGCCGGCGGGCGCGCGACGGCCGGCGGCAGCGGCGTCGGCATCCGCTGCAGCGCGCGGGGCGCGGGCGGAGCGGCTGACGGTGGCGAGCCGGCCGAGGGTG